>CAZUHE010000092.1:0-5475 GCA_964620395.1 uncultured Dehalococcoidia bacterium | reverse complement strand
ATTTCTCCCTTCCATGTCTTTCCACTTTTCCATCAACTTTGGGATGCAACATTGTGCCATTAATATCTTCAGCCGTCATTGGCACATACCGTATCCGCGTAGTATTGGGAGTATCGTGCCTGTTAAGAACGTACATCCACTCATCAGGACCAATCGCGACATCCAGAGGACCGTAGAATCCTCCAAGGGAAAGTCTTTGTCCCAGGCACCTTACAAATTTGTGACCTCTCCTCAAAAGAGTAGGATAATCAGCATCTATAAGGATCGATGTTGAATTGTCTTGTTCTTTAGTTGTCATGAACACTCCATAGGTAATCCTACATTACATAGCAATTGCCGCTTATCTTACTAATTATGTCTTTTATTGTTAAGTAGATAATATATGTTAGAAACTACTGTGAAGATGATTTTGGTTTTTTAGTCATATAAACTGCAATAGATAAGAGGCAAGAATCATTCCTTTGATCCTTGTAAATTTGGAAATTGCTTCAAGGCACAGAAGGTTTGATTTGGATAGAAAAGGAGCTAGTAAATGAACTTTGATTCTTATGAGAAACTGGGTTTAAATAAAAAATTAGATCGTGAAGTTATCGTAAACGGACGTTCTAATAATGAGCCTAGGGATACTTCTGGTGATGTAAACTACCATCCCTGTTTGGAGTCTTACAAACGGGAAGGGGTTTTAGAAGGTAACCTGGTTTACTTTAAAGATTGGAGTGAAACAGAAATATTTGGTGGAACTCAACGTGATATTTCTGTTTATATTCCCGATACCTCTAATACAAAAGATTTAAAGTTGATTGTATTGCAAGATGGGGATTCTTATATGAACGAAAAAGGGCCCGTGAGAGCTATATCTGTTTTCAATAATCTTTTATACCAAAAGAGAATAGACCCTTTTGCAGCGATTTTCGTGATGCCAGGTCGTCCAATGGGTATGAAAGTTAATGCTCCCGGAGAGAAAAGAAGACCAGAAGCTCATCGTCAAAGAAGTGTGGAATACGATAGTTGCGATGATAGCTACTTAAGGTTTATGAAGGGAGAATTGATCCCTTTTGTTGCGAATAACCTTGATCTCAACATATCAGATGACCCATCAAACAGACTTCTTATTGGTATGTCTAGTGGTGGGATATGTGCTTTCAACGCTGCATGGCATGATCCGGATTCCTTTGGAAATGTGATTAGTCATTGTGGTTCGTTTACCAACATTAGAGGAGGGCATAATTATCCTTCTCTTATTCGCAACACTGAACGAAAACCGATAAAGGCGTTTTTACAAAGTGGTAAAGAAGATTTAAATAATATCTATGGAAATTGGCCGCTTGCAAACAAACAAATGGCTTTGTCTTTAGACTACGCGGGTTACGATTACAGGTTCGAGTTTGGTGTTGGAAGTCATAGTTTAAATCACGGTGGATCGTTGTTTGCAGAATCCATTACTTGGATTTGGAATAGTTAATAAACATTTTCTGTTCATTAAAACAAAAGTCCCACGGAACACAACGGCTGGAAACACTTTTTATCATTAAGACTTAAGTGCTTCCAGCCGTGGATATCTGTTCTTCTATGGGTCTAATTTAATTGTTGCTGATATGCTCCAAGAAGTCCTGTTGTTCAAACCTTCCATTTGAAACGGTGTCTGGATCTACCCCAAGCCATCTCTCAGCTATCGTGGCGTATATCCCGCGGAAGTCGTTATTGAAGTGCAGGTCACCTTCAAGTTGATCACTTTCTTTTAGGGAGGGATAATCGCCGTACAGACCCCCTTGGACATCTCCCCCGATTGCAAAAGCAACTCCCCCCGAACCATGATCTGTACCAGCAGAATTATCTTTTATTCTACGGCCGAATTCTGACCAAACTAGTACTAATACATCGTCTTGTAAATCATGTTCTTTCATATCGCTCATGAAATCACTGATAGCATTAGAGGTTTCGGTCCACAATCTCGTGTGTGTGTCTAGCTCTGCAGCATGGGTGTCAAAGCTCCCATATGTAGTGTAAAAGACTCTGGTTCCTATATCGGCAGTTAGGACTTGAGCTATGTTTTTCATTGATTGGGAAATAGGGTTGTCAGCATATTCAATGCTTGAGGAATATTGTTCTGGCGCTGAACGAAGTATGTCTGCTCCCTTAAGGGCATCGATACCGGTTTGACCGATGAATTGGGAAACAGCGTCGTGGGCCATTGCACTACCATAAATCTGGGAGAATGCGCTTAAGGCAAGATCACGAGATTGTTCGACTTTTATGTCTGGTAATAGTCCGTAATTTTCAAGGTCACTTACTGAGGCCACAGGTACACCTCTTAGTGATAAAGCTCTTGGTAATCCTTTCCCAAAGTTGACTCCGATTATAGGATTTTCAGCTTTAGGGTCAAGTTCTCTCATCGCTCGTCCCAACCATCCAGATTCTCCGATCCCCTGAGATTCTCCGGTAGCCCATATATCTATCGATCGAAAATGAGATCTGTTGGGGTCCGGGTATCCAACTCCATTTATTATTGCAACCTGATTCTGATCGTATAGGCTTTTTATAGATGCGAGAGCCGGATTAAATCCCAAATAGTCGTTGATGGGAAGCACTTTATCTTGTTCGATTCGTACATCTTTACGCCAATCATAATATAGTCCATCACCGTATGGGATGATGGTATTTAACGCATCATTGCCTCCGGCCAGTTGAACTATAACCAGAGATTTTTGTCTTTTTTCAGTTACCATACTATCCTCCTTATGGTTTCTGCTCCCAATGCTAATCCTATATGTAACTTGAGCCGAATTCTATCATTTTGTTCTTTCGTATACTTGAATTCTGTGTCTGTTGGTCTCTGTTATGAAAAGGCGTTCCTCATTGTCGAGGAGCACAGACACTGGCCCCCAAAACAATTTTTCTATATGTGATGATTCTTCATGAGGGTCTTCGTTGAAGTATTGTATTTTAGGTTCTAAATTCGCTTTTTCTCTTGCTTGAGCTTCCTCAAGGTTTATTTTTAAAAAGTCTTCTGCCCATTTGGAATGAGTAGCCTCTCCTCTGAGGGTCTGTATAAATTTTCCGTCTGGATCTAATACCTTGACCATCTCGTTTCCCCAGTCGGCAACGTACATGTACCCATCTTTATCTACCGTAATCCCAGCTGGCCTGGTAAATGCAGATTTTTCAGTTTCTGAGGGACCATACTTTGCTAGGAAGTCGCCGTTTGATGTGAAACGTTGGATACGGTCATTAGCCCAGTCTGCCACAAACACTTCTGAATTGGTGTTTACAAATAAGCCCCAGGGCAAGTTAAATTCCCCATCCCCACAACCAAAGCTTCCGAATGAATGAATAAAATCCCCATTCTTTGAGAATTTTTGAATTCTGTGGTTTCGTGAATCCGAAATGTATACGTTATCTTCTGGATCAAAAGCTATCCCTGATGGTGCGTCCAATAACCCTTCCCCTGTTCCGTGCGAACCCCATTTATTTAGGAACTCTCCAGATTCGTTGAAAATTGATACCCTGTGAAGGTATTCGTCTGTTACGTAAACTTGGTTTTTACTGTCAACGGCGATACCACAGGGCCACATGAATTGACCGTCTTCTTCCCCTTTAGTTCCAAATATACCGAAGTATTCCCCTTCTTCATTTAACATGGTTACACGAATTGTATCGCCAGTAGTTTTCTCTGCAGATCTGCTAACCGTGTATATACGGCCGCCGCTGTTCATAGCCGAATCGACGGGGTAATAGAATCCTCTCCCCCGCATCGTAGTCATTCCAACAGTGCGTATATATTTCAAAAATTTTGTTTCTGGTTTATTTTCAATAACCATATTATGCCTCTAATAAAGGACTTTTTTGTTGATGTCTGTAAGTTAGTTTAGGCTCTCTGGAACTCTGGAGTTGCAGCTATTAACCGGACAACCCCAGCAATACTTTCTTTACCTGTTTCATCGATATTATTGTTAGAGACTCTTACTACGTTATTGGCCTCTGCGTAATTGACGAGCTTAGTTCGGGTCTCATCCTGTATGAATATAGATCCCATATGTTCAAGGCAGGCATCCACTATATTGTCCGGTAAGATTTCCCGATCACCGCCCGATGCTATTTTATTGAATAATTCCTCTGAACCAGGCGTTGTTAGACGCCCTAATTCCTCAGATGCGAAATTCATTCTCTCCACAAGTGCACCCGTGTCTATCCACATTGTGCCCCCATCCCATCCTTCTACAGAAGGAGGATTCATCAATGTTTGGCCCATGAATTGCATTCGTTGTTCTTTTGCTGGGTATTCGTACTCAGGCCTATCAACTGCTTCAGTTAGCCTCATAACTCCAGTGACCAGCTCTGCAGGGCTCTTTACCTTTTCATACCAGCAATCTTTCGACTTAAAGAATTCTGAATTGAACAGGAATCTCATCATTTCTTTTATGTCGTAATTGCTTTCAAAATATGCTTTGACTAATTGGTCTATTGCTTCTGGATCTCGCGGCGGCTGATATGGCCATTGTGGTACAGGGGGTTCATCAGCCACAAAGAAGTGATACAAATGTCTGGCTATAAAGCGTGCAGTTGACTCCTCTTCACAAATGATATCAATAATGTCTTGACCGTTAAAATTCCCTTTTCTTCCAAGGAATTCTTTTTCTGCATTATCGTGATCGTTTGCGTCGAATTCATAATGCCACGATATTCTTCCATATGGCCAATCTGAGTCTCGCATTGACCTTACTTCCATGTATTCGGCATTTCCGATGGTCCATCCGGTGAATGCGCGTGCGCATTCTTTGACGTCGTCTTCTGAATAATGCCCCACACCCATCGAAAACAATTCCAATAGCTCCCTACCAAAATTCTCGTTAATAGCATCCTTGTGGTTTTGCTGGTTGTCCAGCCATATAATCATTGCTGGATCTTTGGCCATTTGAAGCAATAATGTATTGAAATTTCCCATCGAATATCTTCTGAACATTCGTATCTGGTCCGAAAGTGGTTTTGAATTAACAACCTTCGGGTATCCAGTAGCAAAAATACCGTGCCAAAAAAGAGCCATTTTCTCAAGTAGCGGAGTATCGGTCGTGATCATTCGGTATAGCCATGCTTGCAGGCCACTTAAACCTATTAACATGCTGGATTCATCCGGGTGATATCTTCTGAGTAGATATTCAGACATCCACTTAGGATTTGAGGTTTCAAGTAACTGTTCAACAGTTGCTTCATAACCGATAGCGTTATATTTTTCTAATTCATCTCTAGTCGCCCCAAAGCCGGCTCGCCTCATAAGGTGCGCAATCAGTTCAGTTTGATTCTCAGGCATGTGTATCCCTCCAAGCAATCTAGCTGTTTCAGATGATTTTATTGATTCTGAACTCAATGGTCAATGATAATAGTGATTTACCATGATGATGATGTTTATCTTAAGTTCAGATATGCAAACTTTGACCTTTGGATACTTTGTCGATCACATTTATGACGTCCAATGTTTGG
>CAZUHE010000091.1:0-5535 GCA_964620395.1 uncultured Dehalococcoidia bacterium | reverse complement strand
ACATTGATAAAGAAAGGGGCGTCATTATAGAAGAATTACGAGCTTTGATGGATGACCCAGAGTCCCTTACGGATCTAAAACTGGAAGAGCTAATGTGGTCCGGAACGCCTCTGGGTCGGGATATAGCGGGTAACCAAAATTCCATTTCGAACATCACAAAAAAAGATTTGATTAAATATCTAAATCGCAATTACGTTGGTACAAACATAGTCGTGAGCATCGCCGGGTGTTTGGACCACGAATATGTTGTAAATCAGGTAAACACATTATCTGAAGAAATGTCTGTCGCACTTCCCGACGATTATGTCGATATTTCCCCTAACCAAACTTACCCGCGGGTATCTATCAGGAATTGCGACACCGAACAAAGCCATATCGCGATGGGATATCCAGGAACTTCGTGGTCCGACAAGGACCGATATGCCTTAGACATATTAAGTATCATACTGTGTGAAGGTATGAGTAGTCGTCTTTTTACCGAAGTAAGAGAGAAACGAGGTTTAGCTTACGATATATCTGGCATCACCAATCATCTTAGAGATGTTGGCTCATTTACCATCTCTTCCGGCATAGACAAAACGAAAATTGTCTCTGCTGTGTCGTTGATTTTAAACAATCTAGAAAAATGTCACATAGATATCGATAGCGAAGAAGTGAGTAATGCCAAGAACCTAATTACCGGAAAGCACAATCTAGGAATGGATGATCCTCAATATATCTCACTCTGGAATCTAAATGGAATATTAAATAATGAAAGCTTATATTCCCACAATCAACTTGAAGATAAAATGAGAAGGGTAAATGTAGAGCAAATAAGAGAGTGTGCTTCCAAATACCTCAAAAGAGAAAAACTTAATCTGGTAATAACAGGGCCTCATAATGAAGAAATGGACATCCTGTCTGGTTTGTAATCACTACAAACATAAAAAATGCTTCCTTGACATGCAAAAAGTGGGATTGCTAATATTTTTTCATCGTCTGTAAACGTTAATTTCCTGTAACATTAGAGATAGCGGAAAAAAAATCGAAGGAGCCTTGACTTTGTCGCACGTAAAATCCTTGAAGTGTAGAGAGTGCAATAGCAAATATGCGATTGATCCAATTAACGCATGTGAATTTTGTTTTGGCCCTTTGGAAGTTGAATATGATTATGATTCAATAAGGAATACCGTTACTAAAAAGAGTATTGAATCAGGGCCAAATACTATATGGAGATATCATGACTTCCTACCAGTGGACAAAGAAGTTGCAATTGACATTAACACAGGATTCACACCGCTAGTACACGCTAAAAATTTAGGCAGTAAATTAGGGCTAGATTATCTATATATAAAAAATGACAGCGTAAATCCGACATTTTCATTCAAGGATAGACCTGTATCAATCACGACAACTAAAGCTCTTGAATTTGAATTCGAAGTGTTAGCCTGTGTATCAACTGGCAACCTAATGGGATCAGTAGCGGCCCATGGAGCCAAAGCTGGCATGAAGACGATGGTATTTTACCCAGGCTATTTGGAACAGGCCAAAATTATGGGCGCGGCAGTTTATGGCCCAACTATGGTATCTGTTGATGGTACCTACGACCAAGCCAATAGATTTTGTAGTGAATTAGCAGACGATCACAGATGGGCTTTTGTTAACATAAATATGAGACCCTATTATGCGGAGGGAAGTAAAACGCTGGGGTATGAAGTCGCTGAGCAGCTAGGCTGGAAAGCACCTGATCATTGTGTCGTACCTGGAGCTTCAGGGGAACTACACACAAAGATATGGAAAGGCCTGGAGGAATTTGAAGACGCCGGGCTAATTGATAAAGTAAAGACAAAAATGCATCTGGCACAAGCAGAAGGGTGTTCACCCATCGTAACGGCTTTTGAGGAAGGTAGTAACCAAGTAAATCCTGTGAAGCCAAACACCATAGCTAAGTCGCTGGCAATAGGAAACCCTGCCGCTGGGCCCTACTCACTCGAGATACTACGAGAGACCAATGGTACCGGTGTCGCAGCTAAAGAAAACACCATAATATCGGGAATAAAACTTCTGGCTGAAACTGAGGGTATTTTCACTGAAACTGCGGGCGGAGTTGTCATATCTAGTTTACAGCGTTTGGTAAAAATGGGGAAAATCAAGAAGGATGAGGTCACAGTCGCTTACATCACTGGCAACGGACTCAAAACTATGGAAGCGATGGGAGATTTTGTTGACCCTATAGAAACACCACCCAGTTCGAGGGAATTTGAAACGGCCTTAAAACACCATCAAAACAAAGGGTGATGTAATGGGAATAAGAAGAGTGAGATTTACATTTCCACAAGATATGGTAAAACAGCCCATAATCTATAAGCTTGGAAGGGATTTTGAAATTGTAACCAACATCAGGCGTGCTGAAGTCACAGACAACATGGGGTGGGTTATATTAGAGTTAAGTGGAGAAGAAGATGTACTGGACAAAGGGCTACAATGGGCGGCATCAACTGGTGTGAGGATAGATCCAATAGGTGGTGATATCATTGAGGGCTGAAACCTAAGTGGTAGTCACATAAAACTATTAATAGCTAAGGAGCAACTTACTAATGACCGCGACAGTCAGAATACCGACCCCATTGAGAGGCGTCACAGGTGGACTTGACAAAGCTAGTGTGGATGAAGGTTCAATGAAGGATGTGGTGGAAAAGCTTGAAGATCAATTCCCGGGCATAAAGGCCAGACTTTGTGACGATGAAGGTAATTTACGAAGCTTCGTAAATGTGTATGTGAATGGTGAAGACATACGATTCATGGATAACATGAATAGCCAAATTAAATCAGGAGATGAAATTAGCATCGTACCAGCAGTAGCAGGGGGAATGTAGACACAACTTGCCCATTGGACACGGGGGCTGAAGACCAGAGCAATTCGATAGACATTAAAGTTCCCTAGTCAATTTGCCACAAGCATGAATTTGTTAGTTACAGCGCGATTAGACTGGATCCCGAACACCCCAAATCAACGTATCAACCTAAGACATGATCCATCGTCTAGTTAATAGTTGTATTGGGAACATTATATTCACTCCGAAAAGTTTCCACGTAATCTGAGAAAAACCCTGACTTGATTGCAACACGCATTTCGTACATCAAGGTGTGTATGAAATTTAAATTGTGTATTGAAGCTAATCTGTACGCCAAATATTCCTTAGACCTAAACAGATGATTGATGTATCCCGCTGAAAATCTCGTACAAGCATAACAATTGCAGTCTTCATCAAACGGCTGATCACTACTCTTATATTTAGTAACTGTAATATTTTCTCGCCCAGTCCGCTTGTATAGAGCACCATTACGTGCCACCCTAGTCGGCATAACGCAATCAAACATATCTATACCACTTGCAACACATTCAACCAAATCTTCTGGAGCGCCAACTCCCATGAGATATCTAGGCTTGTTTTCAGGTAAAACAGAAGCCGTTTGAGACACTATTTCATACATCGCAGACTTAGCTTCCCCCACACTTAAACCGCCAATTGCATAACCGGGCAAATCTAAGTCAACCAAAGACGCAACTGATGTTTTTCTATGCTCCATAAATAAACCACCTTGAACAATCCCAAATAACAATTGATGATCATTTTTCTTCACTGAAAGACAGCGATTCATCCAACGCATTGTACGATCTATAGCATCCACGACTTCTGATTCGCAAGCTGTAGCAGGTAAACAAACGTCTAATGGCATTATTATGTCAGCGCCTATCAATTCCTGTATTTCTATCGCGGATTCAGGTGTAAGCATATGATTGCTACCATCTATATGAGATTTAAAAGAAATGCCAGCCTCTGTTATATTGCGCAAGTGTCTAAGGCTAAAGCCCTGAAAACCTCCACTATCTGTTAAAAGTGGGCCGCTCCAACCCATAAATTTATGCAACCCACCCAATTGGGAAATTATTTCTGTACCGGGACGCAAATACAGATGATAAGCGTTCCCCAAAACAATTTCTGATCCTGCGTTTCTTAAATCACCTGGATCCAATGCTTTCACTGAACCTTGGGTTGCAACAGGCATAAAAAATGGGGTTTCTATCTCTCCATGTGAGGTATATAGGGTACAAGATCTTGCAGATCCAACATTGGCGTTCTTTTTAAACATAATATGTCACAGAATCAATGAACCCCGGCACCTACAATGACTCTGGCCATATACCTACTCCCTCAATTACTAATTGAACACCAAGTACCAAAACTACGACTAGTAAAAGTCTCATTATGATTAACCCATTCAGAGATTCCATTAACCGAGCTCCGATCTGTCCACCTAACACTAACCCAATCCCAGACCAAACAAGTGTTGGGTAAAATTGTATATTACCCATATAAGCATGTGACAATGCACCGAAGGAAGCATATATCGCCAACGAAAATATAGAAGTAGCAACTGCTATTGGTACCGGGAATTTGAAGAACGCAACCAAAATTGGAGTCCTTAAAAATCCTCCTCCTGTACCAAAGAAACTCGAAATAAACCCTAGAAAAAAATTGAATATTGTAGCGAGCATTTCATTGAATTGATACTGATAAACGTTACCTGTTTTGGAATATATTTTACGTGATGTTATGGAAAAATTTTTCCATAAAGGTATTACATTACTAATACCAACATTCATACCATCAGAATCTTCATCATGCCCATCAAAAGTTTCTTTCTCTGCGTAATTGGGTTTTAAAGCTAGCTGAACAGATAGTACTAAAAGTAATAACCCAAACATCACTTTAAAAGCTGAACCTGCCACCATATGTAGAGCTAAAGGTGCCAGCACAGAACCGGGAATCGCAGCAATCGCAAACAATATTCCACTGCGTTTATCAATTAATCCACTCTTTCGATAAGCAGCGAATCCAGACAAGCTATTAACAGATACTAATGCGAGAGACGTACCCGCTGCGATTCTTGGGTCCATTTCGAAAAACAAGATTAGGACAGGCGCTAATATAAAACCTCCACCCGCCCCCACCAAAACTCCATATATGCCAGTTCCTAAGCCCAAAACAAGTAGCGGTAACGCCTCATATATTAACTCCACATCCATTCGCTTTAACTTGCCTTAGATTCTATTATCATATCTAGAGCATCCATAACAGTATTACTGGATACACCTCTCCTGGTTAATGATTTACCTATCTTTTCCAATAACACCCAAGTCACATCACCAGACACTGTTTTTTTATCTGATTTGATTGATTCTATAATCTGTTTTTTATTCAACCCTAATGCACGTGTAGGTAATTTGTAGGAATCCAAAACGGCTCTTTGTAAATCAACTTCGTCACCGCTCAAAATACCTAAGGAGTGACTAATGTGTGCAGCCCCCATCATGCCGATACTAACTGCTTCTCCATGCAAATACTTGGAATATCCTGTTATTGCTTCGATCGCATGGCCGATAGTATGTCCATAATTAAGCAAGATTCTTATTCCTAATGTCTCTTTTTCATCCTTAGAAACGACATCTGCTTTTATCGCAACGCTGCGCCTTATAATGTTGGTTGTAAC
>CAZUHE010000090.1:1161-5659 GCA_964620395.1 uncultured Dehalococcoidia bacterium | reverse complement strand
TGAATTATGTGCACTAGGAGGCCCTTTATGACTTATAAAGAAATAAACCGAGATTCACTGGTGTGGATGTATAAGACTATGGTTACGATCCGAAGATTTGAGGAGCAATCAAGGAGGGAGGCGGATGCCGGAAAGTTAAGAGGTATGCATTCATCTGTTGGGCAGGAAGCTGTTCCAACCGGTATTAGCGCTCACTTAAATCAGGATGATTATGTTCTTGGTACTCATCGTAGTCATCATCATTGTATTGCGAAAGGCTTAGACTTAAACGAGATGATGGCGGAGCTGTTGGGTAAAGCCACGGGTACTGGTAAGGGAAAGGGAGGAACAATGCATATCGCGGATATTGATAAAGGAATGTTGGGTGCTAATGGGGTTGTAGGGTCTAACATTCCGGTAGCAACCGGGGTTGCGCTAACATCAAAGGTCAGAAATACTGGGCAAGTCAGTGTGGTTTTCTTTGGTGACGGGGCTTCGAGTCAAGGAGTTTTACATGAATCCATGAACTTAGCGGGGATATGGAAATTACCAGTAATATTTGTCTGTGAAAACAACAGGTATGCTGAATCCACCCCGTTTGAATATTCCGTCTCTGGAGGCTCTGTAGCTAACAGGGCGGATGGATACGGTATTCCTGGCGTCACTGTGGATGGACAGTCTGTGTTAGACATGTTTGAAGTTGGAAAGGAGGCAGTATCTCGGGCCAGGTCTGGTGAGGGCCCAACGTTAATAGAGGCCCACACTTATCGCTATTTTGGTCATTTTGGTGCTGATGATCCACTAGGATATAGATCAGAGGATGAGCAAAACTTCTATATGGAACGGGACTGTATAGCGAGATGTAGAGACCATATTTTGGATGGTTCCTATGCTGAAGAATCAGAATTAGACCAAATTGATTTGGACTGTTTGGAAGCTGTTCAAGTGGCCACAAAATTTGCGAATGATAGCCCTTTTCCTGATCCAGAAGAACTTATGAAGGATGTATATATAAGTTATTAGACAAATTGTTACAAACAGTTTTTAAGTTAGAAGTGGGAGGCCGTTATGGTTCAGTCACAATCAGTTAGGCAAATATCATTCATTCAGGCTGTTAATGAAGCCCTTAGGCAGGAGCTTGTGAGGGATCCTAATGTTATAGTCATGGGTGAAGATATAGCAGGAGGAGGGGAGAGAGAAGATTTTCAAGATGCCTGGGGTGGTCCGATGCGATTGACTAAGGGTCTTGTAAATGAATTTGGTAGAGATCGAATTAGGGACACTCCTATATCGGAGGCTGGGTTTGTTGGTGCGGGAGTTGGTGCTGCTGCTTCAGGTTTAAGGCCAGTTGTGGACTTAATGTATGTAAGTTTTTTCGGAGTATGCGCTGACCAAATAACTAATAATGCAGCTAAAATGCACTATATGTTTGGTGGTAAGGTCACTGTACCGCTTACGATAATGACAGGAATAGGAGCAGGTACAAATTCGGCTGCCCAGCATTCCGAGACTTTGTATTCAATATTCACACATTTCCCGGGCCTGAAATGTGTTGTTCCCTCCAACCCGTATAATGCCAAAGGATTGATGACTGCGGCAATAAGAGATGATGATCCGGTAATCGTATTCAACAACAGGCAACTCATGGGATTGCGTTTCGATGATCATGTTCCTGAAGAAGAATACACGGTACCAATAGGTAAATCTGATATAAAACAGGAAGGGGATGACATAACTTTGATTGGGATTGGATACACCACAAGAGTTTGTATGGAGGCGGCAGAAGAATTGGAATCACAAGGTGTGTCAGTAGAGGTCTTGGATTTGTTGTCTCTATCACCAATGGATGAAGAGGCTATATTGAGTTCTGTTCAAAAAACCAGGAAAGTTGTTATTGTAGACGAAGATTATCCAAGATGTAGCATAGCTTCAGACATTTCTGCTTTGGTTGCAGAGGAGGCCTTCGATTATTTAGATGCTCCCCCAAGGAGAGTCACATCACCCCATTCATCAGTACCATACAGTAGACCACTTGAAGCATTGTTTGTGCCCAACAAAGAAAAAGTGGTGTCTGCAGCATTAGACGTTTTAGAAGATTAGGAGTTAGATTTAAATATGGCAACCCCAATTGTTATGCCACGCCTCGGCGATTTTATGACTGAGGGAGTGGTGAGTAAATTCAGTAAATCTATTGGCGATAAAGTGGATCAAGGTGAAGTTATTGCAGAAATAGAAACTGAAAAGGTTAATTATGATTTGGAAGCAACGGTTTCAGGTGTTTTCCATCCCATTGTTGAATCTGGAGCAACTGTTGCAGTAGACGGAATTATGGGGTACTTGCTTGAAGAAGGTGAGGCCGTGCCCGTCGTGGAAGAAAATACTGGCTCTAAACCAACATCTGATAATAAAGTAAGACGCCAGAAGAAATCAGGGAAAACATCATCTCAACCTGGTGCCCCTATACCGTCAACTCCTGGGGCAAGAAAATTGGCTGGCAAATTAGGAGTCGATCTTAGTAAAGTAATCGCTTCAGGACCAAGAGGCAGGATAGTTGAAGCCGATGTAAGATCCTTTTTGGACAATGAAAACAATTCTGATGTGCCGGCAGGGTTACCTGAACCCAGTGATGTAGTGCCATTAACCGGGATGAGAAAAGCCATTGCAGCAAACATGAAAGACAGTTTGTCTGGTTCAGCACAGTTATCTTATTTTTTGGAAGTTGATGTAACTGAAGCCCAGAAATTAAGAAGAGATGCGGGAGTCACTTTGGGATCTTTGTTGATCAAGGCCGCTGCAGAGGCTATTGGTAAAGTTCCAGACCTTAATAGCGTATTGGCAAATGGGACTGTTTACAGATTTAAGGAAATTAACATAGCTTTTGCTGTTGCTCTAGATGATGGACTTGTAGTGCCTGTTATTCGAGGAGTTGAAGATAAAAAGGTTTCAGAGATATCAGAGGAAATGTCTACCCTTTCAGAACAGGCCCGAAAGGGTAGTATAAAACCGGATCAACTTATTGGGGGTACTTTTACGATTTCTATTCTAGGATCAGTAGATGGATTTACCCCGATTCTAAATCAAGGTCAAGTGGCCTTACTTGGTGTAGGACGGAGCGTGCAGAAACCTGTTGTGAGGAGCGGGGAAATTATTATAAGGGAGATGATGGTGTTAAGTCTTACCGGCGATCATCAAGTTATCGATGGGGCAGTGGCAGCATCTTTTTTCAGGAGACTACAACAGCAAATTGAGCGACCATCACGTCTAATAAGTTAGTGTCTCTGGGAGTGTTCAGATAATACCGCTATTTCCAATCTTTATGGCTACCAAGGATATAGTTCCCCAGGCTATTAGACCGACTATGATACGTTGGAAGGGAGTTAGCCATCTTTCTAATGGATTTAGGTGGTAATTAAGGTACGTATTTGTCAATTTTGGTACAAGACCGTATCCGATTAGTGCACCTCCTATAAATCCCCCAATATGAGCCCAGTTATCTACGCTAGGAACTATAATTCCGAAAACAAAATTGATGCCTGCTAACATCAAAACAGCATTAAAGCTTTGTCTGCCTACTTCACCCATTATTTTTTTTCTGAGAAGGAAATAGGACCCTACCGCACCAAGGCAACCAAACACCGCACCACTGGCCCCAGCAGCAACGGAATATGGCCCAAGCATAGCGTAACTCACCGAACCCCCGCAGAATCCCGACATGACGTAGATTAGCAACATTGAGAAACTCCCGAATATGCGTTCCGTCATTGACCCGATTATAAATAAGCTCAAACAATTAACTAGTAAATGAAGTATTCCAATGTGTAGGAACATACTGGTCAGGAGTCTCCAGTATTCTCCTTCCAATTTCAGGTGTAGTGACGTTAATGCACCCAATTCCACAAGGGTCTTCGTATCGGTAGAACCTCCCAAAATTTGTAAAATTATCCAAACAACTATGTTAATTATTATCAAAGTATATGTGGTCGGTAATTTTTCGGTAAAATTTGTAGAAATCATTGCTACCGGTTAATCAATTAATCCGTGGTTTTTGAATGAGGAGTGGTTCCCTTGGAACACTGTTGTATTAACTTAGGTCCCATTGCATCAAGTCTTCGTAAGTTTCACGTTTTCGAACTACCCTTGGCATTCCATTTTTCAACATAACGACAGCCGGCCTTGGATTCATGTTGTAGTTGCTGGACATAGAAAGACAATATGCGCCAGAAGAAGGTATGGCTATTATGTCACCAGATTCTAATTTGGGAAGAGACACATCCTTTACTAGTAAGTCGCCTGATTCACAATATTTTCCTGCAAGGGTAACTTCTGTGGTGTTTGGTATATTCATTTTGTTGGCAACTGTGGCTTCATATTTTGATCCGTATAAAGCGGGCCGTATATTGTCACCCATACCTCCGTCAAGGGAAACATATGTCCTTACAGTTGGGATTTCTTTTATTACTCCCACGGAATAAAGAGCAACGCCTGCTCGTCCAACAATTGATCTTCCAGGTTCTATTAC
>CAZUHE010000090.1:0-1061 GCA_964620395.1 uncultured Dehalococcoidia bacterium | reverse complement strand
ACTGTCACCGGTTTCTATAGAGAATCCGAATTTCACATCCAGTATGCCTGTGGTGGTGTACCCATGTGTGTGGGCGTCGACTGATGGCGATAATCTGAGCATTATCCCTTGGGTTTTGCCCTTTTGAGACGCGATGTTATTTAGATTGTCCAGTTCATTAAATCCATCCACAACTATGGTGCCAACTCCAAGATCAATAGCTTCAGATAGTTCTTGGGCACTCTTATTATTCCCATGGAAATACATGTTTTTAGTCTGGAATCCAGCTTTGGCAGCTACGGCTACTTCTCCTCCAGAAACAACGTCCAAGCACAGTCCCTCGTCTGAGGCGATTTGTGCCATAGCGAGATTAAGAAATGCCTTTGAGGCATACGCTACTTGTGTTTTTGGGTAACGCTCCCTAAAGGTTTGCAAAAACTCTCTTGCCATGTGTCTAATGGTGTCTTCGTCATATACATATAAAGGTGTACCAAATTGTTCGACTAGTTCGGATACGTCACATCCGGCAATGGATAGATGTCCATTTGTATTAATGCTGGTATCTAATGGAAACAAACTTTTTGTTTCAAATGACATTTATAAATCTCCTGACAATGCCGCCTAAAATTTCTGTATGAGGAATCTTTTAACTGTGAACAGATTAAACTGATTACATTAAGTTTATACAAATTTTAAATGGGTAGGGGAACTGTGCAAACCCTTCGCGTCTCTGAACAACAGAACCATATGTCGTTATCTTTTAGGGTCATTCCATGGATTTCCGGATCAGATATCTCTATTTCGTCTAATATGGTTCCATCGTTTGGGTCTAATTTGTGTATTTTGGCTTCCTGAGTATCTGCCAACCACATAAATTCGTTGTGCATAAATAATCCATGTGGCCGTATACCAGGCGTTGGTATTGAATGTTTAACTGACATATTGGACGGATCCACTAGGAATACTTTTTGTGCAGGAGGAACTGCTACCCACATGTTGTTGTTATCCACCCACTCCATTCCGTGAGCTCCAGTTGGGGGTTGATCCTCCGAATTGGCATAAGCTACAACCCCTTTTCCAGG
>CAZUHE010000089.1:0-5726 GCA_964620395.1 uncultured Dehalococcoidia bacterium | reverse complement strand
ATAAAAATATCTCCACTGGTATGAGCTCTCCCAAAATATCTTAGATCGATTTGCCTACCGCCAAAATACAATCGCATACTGGTTGCAAAAGTGAGATTTGGGGGAGTTATTTTTACGGTAGCGGCCTCTTTCGACCAAGGATCGTTTGCAGATACAACTTTGTTTCGCCAACGAGTTGTAGCTTCAACATCAAGCATTTCGCCGTAGCAATTTTCATGACCGATTATAGTGGCATCTGGAAATTCCTGGTTACCCCAAGAATGATCCCAGTGAGAATGTGTATCCACTACATAATTTACTGGTTTATCAGTGACTGTTTTAATGTCCCTTATTAGATCTTTTGCAAATGAAGGTACGCGTAAAGAATCAATTACCAAAACACTTTCATCACCCACTATAAAACCCGCATTTGTTAACCCTTCATGAAGACGCGCATACACGCCTCGACCCATTTCGATTATTTCTTTCTTTGCCATTAAATGCTCCTCCTAAAATACAACTCCATTAACTGATAGTGGAAAAGGTTAAACTTTTAGCATGAATAACCCATATATGAAGAATTTGTCAGTTTTGATTATTAAATGTACCATGGGCACCACGCTTAAATACAATGCTAAATTAAACAAATATTTTCTAGGAGATTTTTAATGAAAGCTGTTGTTTACAAGAAACCTTTTGAAGTTGCTGTAGAAAATGTTGATGACCCCAAAATGAACCACCCGAACGATGTGATAGTTAAGATCACATCCAGTTGTATTTGTGGTTCAGATCTACACATGTACGAAGGCAGAACTGCTGCTGAACCAGGCATTGTATTCGGCCACGAAAACATGGGCGTAATCGAAGAAGTTGGGCCCGCAGTGAAGAATCTTTCAGTGGGCGACAGAGTAGTAATGCCATTTAACGTCGCTTGCGGGTTCTGCAAAAACTGTCAAAGGGGCTTCACCGGGTTCTGCACAACAGTAAACCCAGGATTTGCCGGCGGAGCGTATGGATACGTATCTATGGGCCCCTGGGTCGGAGGACAAGCAGAATACATGCAGGTTCCATTTGCAGACTTTAATTGTCTTACCTTACCAAAGGGTAAGGAATTCGAAGCGGACTTTGCATTATTGGCTGACATATTTCCAACTGGATACCATGGTGCTGAACTTGCAGACGTTAGCCCCGGGGAAAGCGTTGCGGTATTTGGCGCAGGCCCAGTCGGTCTTATGGCAGCTTACAGTTGCGTAATTAGAGGTGCTGCTGAGGTGTATGTGATCGATCACGTGCAAGAGCGTCTCGATAAAGCTAAAAGCATAGGTGGAATACCTATCAACTTTGATGACGGAAATCCAGTCGAGCAAATCAAAGATATACGGAAGGATACCGGTGTCGATAAGGGAATCGATGCTGTGGGTTATCAGGCCGCTGCACAGGGATCCTCTGCAGCAGGTGGAGAACAAAAAGAAATTCCTAATGTGGTACTGAACCAGATGATAGATGTTGTTAAACCGACAGGCGCACTGGGTATACCTGGCTTATACGTACCTTCAGACCCAGGAGGAGTAAATGAGTCCGCAAAAGCAGGTGCATTACTTCTCAATTTTGGCAGATTGTTCGAAAAAGGTCTCCGACTTGGTACCGGACAATGTAACGTCAAGAAATACAATGCCTACCTCAGAGATCTCATAATCGCTGAGAGGGCATCTCCAAGCTTTGTCGTTTCCCACGAGGTTCCGCTATCTGAAGCACCAGAGGCCTATCAGAAATTCGATCAACGAGTTGAAGGCTATACCAAAGTCTTGCTCCACCCCTAAAACCTACTTGGTAATAAGACACTGGAATATCTATAGATGCTCCAGTGTCTTATTAAGGACAACAAGGTCTGTGAAAAATGCCTGACATTAAAGGACCTCAATTTCAATGGATAGAAAATTGGGGAGAGCTAAACCAGTCTGTGAAATCCTTACACGGTTGGGCGCATCCGGGTATGGCTACCACCTCAGACAATCATATTGTCACCTGTGATAGTGGAGAATCCACCATAATGGTATTTTCCTCGGACGGGGTTTTAGTTAATAGCTGGGACGGAAACTTCGTGGACGCCCATGGAATAACAGTAGCAAAAGAGTCTGATGAGGAAGTATTGTGGATAGCGGACAATGGTTCGAAACGTCTACCAGATTATGATTACGAATACCCACCAGGTTCAGATAACGTATCAGGTCGAGTCTTTAAGGTTCAATTTGATGGGACTGAAGTAACAGAATTACCTTTTCCAAGTAGCGTCGAATACAAAAAAGGTAGATATTCACCGACATCCATAGCTATTGATGAACATCGTTTTGGCGGTCAGGGAGACATATGGGTATCCGATGGGTACGGTGCCAGTTTAGTACACAGATTTGATGCATCAGGAAAACACAACTTAAGCATTGATGGGACTAAAGGTGCCGGCCGATTTGATTGTCCCCACGGAATCATAATAGACAGACGGCATGATACTCCCGAACTCTATGTGGCAGATAGGGGCAATGCCCGAATCCAAGTTTTTGATCTCGAAGGCCATTATCTGCGTTCATTCGGTGAGGATTTTCTATCGAGCCCCAGTGGATTTGTACAATTAGGGGAATACATGGTGATATCAGAATTGAAATCCAGGTTAACTATAGTCGATACAAATAACGGTTTTGCAGGATACGTTTTCCCTGGAGATTCACATATTCAAACTGCTGGATGGCCAAACGAAAGCATCGACGGTCAAGAAGTTATACGACCCTCAAAATTGAACAAAGAGGAATTTAACAGTCCTCACGGTTTAACTGCAGACAAAGACGGAAATTTGTATATCGCAGAATGGCTAATTGGGGGACGTATAACCAAACTAAAACTCATGGGATAAAACGATAAACACAACTCACATTAAAAATTGAAACTAAAGGGCAATGAGAAAAAATGCAAATAGGAAATTCTCACCACAATTATTCCTGGCACGAGAAATGGGCAAAACTCCCCGATTCAAATAGTGTCAGAGACGGTTGGGCGCACCACGGCATATCTGTTAGTAAAACGGGGGACGTTATATCATTCCATCCCGGTGAACCGGCTGTGCTTATATTCAATGAAGATGGTGAACTAAAAAAAAGCTGGGAAGCTCCTGTCGAAAATGCCCACGGCATGACCCTGGTACAAGAATCAGATGAAGAATTCTTATGGCTGGCCGACAACTTAACCGGGCGAGTGATTAAAACAACAATAGATGGTCAGACAGTCATGTCCATAGAACAACCCGATGTAAAAATATACAAAGAGGGTGGCAATTATGCCCCTACCGATGTCGCAGTATTTGAAGAAAGATTTGGGGGTTCAGGCCAGATAATAGTTACAGATGGATATGGGTCCAGCAATATACATTACTACGACAAAAGCGGAAATCATATAAACACGATAAATGGGGAAGAAGGAGATGGTGGGCATTTCGCCACACCACATGGAGTATGGATCGATACAAGAAAAGACAAAACTAAACTTTATATTGCCGACCGTAGCAACGGACAGATACAGGTCTATAGCCTGGATGGAACTTTCATAAAATCCTTTGGAAAGGCTCCTGGAGCAAGCTGGCTTCATAGCCCAAGTGGATTTACATCATGGAATGATTTTCTCATAGTTGCTGAGCTAAGAGGGTCAAGGGTCACAATACTTGACCTCGAAGATAATCCAGTCGCATACGTCGGGGAAAACAGTGGTGCTTTTGTATACAACGAAGGATGGCCCAATGTACCTCATGAAACCCTTCGTCCTGGCAAGTTCAATAGCCCTCATGGAATTACCGCTGATTCAGATGGAAACATATATGTTGCTGAGTGGCTAATTGGGAGCCGGGTTAATAAATTGAGTAGAATCTAGTTACAATAAACGGCATAATAATAAAAAAGATTGTTGGGGGTATCCAATTTATCCCTGATTTAAATAAACCAATATAAGCTGAACGTTATTTAAGGAGTATAAAGTTGATTGAAGTAGGAAAAGCGGCTCCGGATTTTACTCTGCCCTCACATGAAGGCGAACCAGTAAAATTAAGTGATCTCAAAGGAAATAAAAACGTAGTTCTATCGTTTCATATATTTTCATTTACAGGTGGTTGAACTCACCAAGTTTCCTCGTTTCGAATCCATAACAAGAGTTTCGAGGAAAATGATACCCAGGTACTGGGTATAAGCTGTGACTCAAAAGCAGGACAGTCTGCATTTGCCACATCATTAGGGTCCATACCGTACCCTGTATTGTCGGACTTTTATCCTCACGGGGAAGTATGCCAAATGTTTGGGGTATTTGATGAAACAAGAGGGGCTCCGAAGCGAGCTATCATCATCATAGATAAAAAGGGTATAGTGCGGTTCAGTAAAATATATGAAGCCGCTACTGATTTGAATCCCACCGATATCTTAGAAGACATCAAAAAACTCTAGCATTTAAAGACGTTCGAATGGTAAATTCAAAATACCTGTTTTGCGCAGGGGAGATGGTCATAATTTTTGACCGTCGAGAACGCAGTCACCTTTTTAAATTAGAAGAACATGGTGTTTTTGAATCACATATCGGGATCCTTGACCATTCAAAGATTATAGGATCTCCTGAGGGTAGTTGGTTCAAAACAACTACTGGACACTGGATGATTGGGTTTCGACCAACCAGATCAGAATATTCTTTAAACATGCCCCGCATAGCAACAGTTACTTACCCTAAAGATATGGGTGCCATACTTACCTACGCTAACGTGTTTAATGGAGCACAAGTATTGGAAGCAGGTACAGGCTCAGGTGCCTTGGCAATCAGCATTTCGAATTTAATAGGTACCAAAGGTCACTTATACACTTACGATATACGAGCAGACATGTCTGAATTAGCCAAAAAAAATGCTGAACTATATTCATCAACCCCGACCAACATCACTTTCAAAACCTCTGATATAACCAATACCATCGAAGAAACAGATATAGATTGCGTTATATTAGACCTGCCAGAACCATGGGAGGCAATTCCGAACGTTTATAAATGCCTTAAACCTGGAGGAATATTTCTGACATTCCTTCCTACCATCATACAAGTAAGCGACACCGTCAAAGCCATGAAAACACAGGCGGAATTCACTTTAATAAAAACCATAGAAATCATGGAAAGAGAATGGTCGGTTGGCGGTAGAAGTATTCGACCTTCCCACCGTATGGTAGGTCACACAGGATTCATCACCACGGCAAGAAAATGTTTCAGTCGTGAGTATTCTCAGTAGAAATATGAAGGCTTTCTGTCAGAAAGCATCTGGAAAGCCATATATTCTTTAGTAACTTCCGGTACCTTAAACTTAGGTGGCAATTGTTGATTTATTATCGACGAATAATTGAAGGTTGAATTAAGACCTTTTTGCTGCATAAGTACTTTGAACTTCCCCAACCCATTCGGATCAACTAGATTATTAATAAAGTTTTCCATAGATCTCGCCATTTGCCCTTTGATTGCTTGACTTTGAATCCACTTATCAAATCCCAAATCAAACAGCCATTCTCTCTGTGTGGTTTGTATCACCTTTGAAAATCCGCTTTTATTTCCAACAGTTTCTAAAG
This sequence comes from uncultured Dehalococcoidia bacterium, assembly GCA_964620395.1. GTDB lineage: Bacteria > Chloroflexota > Dehalococcoidia > Lucifugimonadales > UBA826 > CAZUHE01. Next base: position 120 of record CAZUHE010000089.1, on the reverse strand, counting down.
CAGTAAAATCAGCATGGGCTGTAATGTCTTGACGACCCAATCTTTGATATGGGCTGCTGCCTTGAACATGTTTGTAATAAGTTTGAATAAGTTTTTTTGAATTCTCCATCGAATAATATT
>CAZUHE010000088.1:0-5740 GCA_964620395.1 uncultured Dehalococcoidia bacterium | reverse complement strand
ATGTTTGTTTTCGGAAAACATACTTGGTTAAAAAAAGCGGATCCGTTTTCTGTTTTGTTTTCTCTTTTTGCTAGATTTTCTCCAACTGAAATTAGAGTTATCAATCCAGTTGGCAGTTCCCTTTGCCAAACTTGTACATCCGGCTGTGCCGAAAATTCGGATTTACCAGATTGCGTGGATTGTTATGATTGCTGGGAACGTGCTCCAGAATCGCAGAAAAGGTTTATGGTCCGCCCTTGGTCCGCAGGGTTGACTCGAGGAGAAAGGGTGTCGACCGCCCTAGTTGCATTTCATATAACAGCCTTAGCTACTGTGACATTCGATGGTTTGGCCGAAACCCCGGCCTGGGTATTCGTACAGACCGCAGTATGGCCTCTTGTTGATCCGTTGCCTGGGCCCGCTGTCGCTACGATTGAGACTCTTGGTATATTTTTGGTTCCTCTTATTTTTGCCGGTATATATGTTTATTTATGCGGAATAGTTTCTCGATTATCAGGGAATCAGCTTCCCAAAAATGATGTGATTCGCAGTTTTGTGTTTTCCTTGGTTCCGATCGCGCTTGCATATAATCTTTCCCATTATATTTCTTTTGTCTTAATTACTGGTCAACAGATTGTCCCACTTGTGTCGAACCCATTTGGGTTCGGGTTAGGGGATTGGGCGTTTGGGCAAGGAAGCGCTACCCCATGGGATTTATTTGGAACCTCAGCATATGTGCCTAATATTGCGATTATCGATGCTAGATTTGCTTGGTTGTTTTCTGTGGTTGCCTTGGTTGTTGGCCACATTATTTCCGTTTTCGTCGCTCATTTGATTTCACTTAGAAGGCTGGATAGTCATAGCCTAGCTATAAAAAGCCAATACCCGATGCTTGTTCTTATGGTTTTTTACACGTCTGTTAGTTTGTGGATTATAGCCCAGCCTATAGTAGAATGATGCGACTTGTAGGTTCACTATAACCGTACTGAATAACTTTTTAAGAAATCAGGCAATAGAAACAAAGGAAAAGGTGACTCGTGCAAAATAAGAGCAATGAACCGGAGACGATCAGCCAATTTGAATGTCCCAAATGCAAAAACAGTTCTTACGAAACTGGGACTATAAGGACAACCGGGGGAGGGTTCTCAAGATTTTTTGATGTGCAAAACCAACAGTTTTCGCACATAACTTGCGATAATTGTGGGTACACGGAGTTCTTTAAAAGGCGTTCGGGTGGTTTGGGAAATGTGCTCGATATGTTTTTGGGTGGTTAGTCATCCTGTTTTGAGAAATACCTTATCTGTTTGATATGGAGGTTAATTATGGATAACAGGAAAGTGACGGTGTTGGGTGGAGGAAATACAGCCTTTTCTGTTGCTGCTCGATTAAGTCACCGTGGTCACCGCGTTTGCCTGTTGGAGCACCCTAATTTTGCCGATGTTGTGGAACCTTTATTAGAAAAAAGGGTCATTTCTCTTGAAGGTGTACTTGAAAATGGGCCGGTATCAATAGAGAAAGTTACGCTTGATCCGCAAGAAGCCCTTGAATTCTCAGACCTACTGTTACTCATAGTGCCGGCGTATGCTCATAAACCGTTTGCTGAGTTGTGTGGACCTTTTGTTAAAGAGGAGCACATAACTGTGATAATGCCCGGTACCATGGGCTCTTTGGAGTGGAAGAGGATTGTGTCTGAATTTGGGGCTCAAAACATCACAGTTGGTGAGGTAGATACCGCTCCGTATGTTTGCAGGAAAACCTCAAGTTTGAGCGCAGTGATATGGGGAGAGGTTTCAACCTTGGGATTGGGCGTACATCCTTCTTCCGCAACTACTAAAGTTGAAGGTGTTATGGCTTCTTTGTTTTCAAACGTCTCATCTTACAAAGATGTTGTGGAATGCGGTTTGTCAGCGATGAATCCCGTTGTACATCCCGCTGGTGTTTTAATGAATGCAGGTAGAGTTGAATATTCTAGAGGGGAATTCTATTTTTATGAAGAAGGTGTTTCTGTCTCTGTATCGAAAGTAATAGAGCAGGTGGATACTGAACGCAGGGATATAGGTCATGTGCTCGGTTATAACCTAGTATCCGTAAGTGCGGCATTCCATCAGGCTGGATTTGGCCCCCAAGGAACGATATGGGAAGCGATTAATGGAAGTCATATGCTAACCCGATTAAAAGCACCCGGATCTTTAGAAAGCCGATGGTTGACTGAAGATATTCCGTACGGGATAGGCCTGTGGAGTAAGTTAGGCAGGCAGTATGGAGCAATTTCGCCTGTGATGGATTCCCTCGTTAATTTAGGTTCTGTGGTGATGGAATTCGATGGATGGAATGAAGGTAGAAGCCTCGAAGATTTGGGCATAGCAAACATGAATGAAAAAGAATTGAAAAAATATCTAGATTCAGGGGAATAAAGGTTTATTACTTTGATGATCTATTTAATCGCATGATATGCCTTATTTGTGCATTGACCCTGTGTTTGTGACACAAGTATAATTTGAACTAGTGTAGGCGAGTACGGAAACGTTCAAAATGTTCGTGTGGGTCGGGGGGTGTTTCACATTATTTAGTCACTAAGGAGCAGGCACTATTACCTCACTTAATGGTTTCGATGATAGTGTAAAAATTTCAAATTCCCAAACCTTTGATACAGATATACCAAAAGAAGCTTGTGGTGTTGTTGGAGTTTATTCAAGAGCTGGGGAAGTCGCAAGGGATGCCTTTTTTGGTCTTTATGCTCTTCAGCATCGCGGTCAGGAAAGCGCTGGCATAGCTGCAAGTGATGGCCGTGACATAAGAGTCCATACGGAAATGGGCCTCGTGGGCAACGCTTTCCAAGAGTATGATCTTTCAAGATTGCCGGGTTATATTTCTGTCGGTCATACAAGATATTCAACGACTGGATCCAGCAACTTAAACAATGCTCAGCCCATTGTTTCAAAAGGTATAAATGTAGAGATCGCGTTGGGGCACAACGGGAATGTTATTAATGCGATGGAACTTAGAGAGGAGTTGCACGACTGGGGGATATCATTTGACACCTCGGCTGACTCAGAAATAATAGCCCACCTCATATCAAATGCACCTGCACAAAATTGGGCTGATAGGGCAGCATATGCTATGAGGAAACTCCGCGGTGCATATTCTTTAGTCATGATGACAACAAATGAGTTGATTGGAATGAGAGATCCCTTGGGAGTGAGGCCTCTTTGCATTGGAAAACTAAATGGTGGTTGGGTGATAGCTTCGGAGTCTTGTGCTCTTGACCATATTGGAGCGGAGTTTTTGAGAGAAATTTTGCCAGGGGAAGCTGTCGTTATTGATGACAATGGGCCGCGAAGTGAGTATCGAAAGGAGGTTGAGGGTTTTCAAGGCAATTGCGTGTTTGAGCATATTTACTTTTCGAGGCCAGACAGTATTTTGGATGGTAATTTGGTCTATTCCACAAGAATGGCTATGGGTGCTGAATTAGCAAAGGAATATCCTGTACAGGCAGACGTTGTTATAGGGGTTCCTGATTCAGCTACGGCTTCTGCGGTTGGATATTCTCAGGAATCTGGGATTCAATTTGGCGAAGGATTGGTAAAAAACAGGTACGTGGGGCGAACATTTATTCTTCCAGATCAGAGATTGAGGGAATTAGGCGTTCGGCGCAAGCTAAATATACTTCCACAAGTTTTAGAAGGTAAAAGAGTCGTGGTGGTTGATGACAGCATCGTAAGAGGGACAACAACCCCCCACGTCGTGAAATTATTGAGAAGAGGTGGAGCGAAAGAGGTTCATTTACGTATTTGTGCCCCCCCAATAGTATCCCCGTGCCATTTTGGCGTTGACATGGCCACTAAAGACGAGTTACTTGCAGCAAACATGTCAGTCGATCAAATCAAGGAATTTATCGGGGCTGATTCACTCGGATATTTGAGTCAAGAGGGTCTTCTTCGCTCAGTCAAAGGCGAAAAAGGAAAATACTGTATGGGATGCTTCACTGGCAAATATCCCATACCGGTTCAGCTTGAAATGGATAAATTAATGCTTGAGGCTTAACAGCGAACTTCTTTATACATTGTCAGATCTTAAGAGCAAGAAAATTAAATTGGGAGTGCTTGCCTCTCATTCAGGCACAAACCTCCAAGCTATAATTGACGCATGTGCTGATGGTAATCTCCAGGCCAGTGTTGATATTGTCATTAGTAACAATTCCTCTTCATATGCATTGAGAAGGGCTCGTGAAGCTGGAATTAAGGCAGTTCATATGAGTCTATATACTCACCCAACGGAGGATGAGCTGGATCTAGCTATTAGTACACTGATGGGACTTCACAGCGTTGATCTTGTTATTCTTGCTGGGTATATGAAAAAAATAGGTCCGGGAATGTTGAGGTCATTCCCTAACAGGATTCTCAATAGTCACCCGTCCCTTCTTCCAAATTATTGTGGCCCTGGGATGTATGGCAAGAAGGTACATGAAGCAGTATTGGCGGCGGGCGAAAAGAAAACAGGAGTAACGATTCACCTTGTGGATGAAGAATATGACCATGGACCAATTGTTGATCAGGTTAAATTATGTATAAATCCTGATCAATCGTTGGAAAAACTTGAAAGAACCATAAAATCCGTAGAACATAATTTATGGGTGGATACAATAAGGAAACTGCAACAAGGCCTGATAGATTTGGATTCGATGGCGGTTGACTCGTTCTAACAAATAGCAAATTTGGGATAATGACGTGAGTGAAAATATAGAGAATGGGGCAACCTATGGAGCAGCAGGAGTAAATCTTCAAGCTTCAAAAGATATTAAAGACACCATAAAGGCTTTAGCGGTACAAACTTATGGTGACGGTGTTGTTGGTGGAGTGGGAGGTTTTGGGGCTATGTACAAGATATCTGGTTATGAAAATCCGATACTTGTTACAAGTACGGATCCTGTGGGCACTAAATTAATGGTGGCCGGTATGGTCGGTTCTTTTGAAAACATAGGGGCAGATCTGGTCAATGCATGCGTCAACGATTTAATAGTGATAGGAGCTGATCCCCTCTTCTTCTTGGATTATATTGCTACATCGAAAATGAATTCCGAAGTCGTGGAAATTTTGGTAAAAGGTATTGCTGAGGCTTGTTCATCTGTCGACTGTGCTTTGATAGGGGGAGAGACTTCCGAAATGCCAGGAGTTTTTTCTGGGGACAGCTTTGATCTTTCAGGTTTTATTGTGGGTGCCGTTGAGGAAAGTGATATGTTGCGACCAAAGGAAACAATTAAGGAGGGGGATGTTCTTGTTGGAATTCCCTCTAACGGATTACACACAAATGGATATTCACTGGTCAGGCATATATTTGGGTTGGACAATGATTCTGCCCCCCTAGATATTTACTATGATGATTTGGGGGAAACTTTGGCAGAGGCATTATTGAAACCTCATCTGCCTTATTATCACGAGTTGAAAAACATATTTGGTCTAGCAAAAGGTATTGCCCATATAACCGGTGGCGGACTTTATGAGAATATACCTCGCATGATGCCGGCTGGTGTTACCGCTAAATTCTCAAGATCGCTCTGGGCTGTTCCGCCTATATTTAATGTTATACAAGAGGAAGGAAAAGTTGATTTGGAAGAGATGCATCACGTCTTCAATATGGGGTTGGGGATGGTCGCAGCAGTAGAAGAAAACCGAGTCACTGATGTCCTCAACCTCGTTAAAAATAGTGTTGTCGTAGGTGAAATAATAAAATCATCACAGAATGAAGAGGTACTAATTCAGGA
>CAZUHE010000087.1:0-5793 GCA_964620395.1 uncultured Dehalococcoidia bacterium | reverse complement strand
CATCCATGTCGCCCAATTTTATTATTTCCGCCATTATGGCCATCGCCAGAAGGCCTTCAGTTCCGGGATTCACAGGAACCCAAATGTCGGCATTAGCCGCCGTCATAGAAAACCTAGAATCAACGTGCACCATTTTTCCTCTATGATGCCCTCCCTGACGGAAAGTACCATAAGCTGCAGAATACCGCGTTGGGGAAATCCAGGTGCTTAGAAAGTCTGCCCCAAAGGAAAGCAGATAATCTGAATGGCCTATATCAAAATCAGGGATATTGTCTTGACCGAAAACATCTTTACAGGCAGCCCTGATCACTGTCGTTTCCAATATTTCATAGGTCAAATGCCTGGCCCCTATCGAGGACACAAAACGATCAACCACTTGCCCCAAATGTCCCCCGACGGGATTAGTCAAGAGAACAGCCTTATCCCTTTCCCCAGTTTCTTCCAACTGAGTCAACTGATGGGACAATCGAGTAATTGCATCCTCCCAGCTTATTTCACTATATTCACCCGACCCCCGAGCCCCCGTACGGACCAATGGAGAACTAATCCTGTCGGGATGATATAGAGATTGCAAAGATGCTTCAGAAAAAGCCCCATGTTTACCTGAATTAACGGGATAATCCGGGTTACCTTCAACCTTCTTAGCTCGACCTTCCATTACACGGACAAGTAACCCTTCTGGAAAACCTCCCGGAAGCGTCGTTGCATACCAATTGTCGAGGCCAGTCACCAAATCTTCTGGCATCTCAATTGGAGCATCTATCAGCAGCTCGTCCTCAGGAACCCCACAGGCCTGAAAAAGGACTGCGGCCCCGGCAGAGCCACCCATAAGAGTTAAAAATTGCCTTCTAGTAAGCCCCATACATCATCCTCTTTAGTAATGACAGGTTGTGCAATCTGTGGGAGCGCCATTATCTTTATGACAACTAACACAATCACCCATTTTCAAATTTTCTACTTGTTGAACTTTTTCCATCGCCGCCACATCACCATGACATTTTTGGCAAACTTGCCCCACTTCTACACCTTCTTTCTCTGAGAAATATCTTATGTGGGCTTCATGAACAAAATGAACATGATCGGGCATTCGGTGAACTCGTACCCAATGTATCGACCTCCCATCCTCATATAGATTTCGCATTTTCTCTATTTCTGGTAACTCATCCCCAACAGCTGCATGACATGTCATGCATAGCCCAGTAGCTGGAACAGAAGCAGTGGCACCTTTGTCCACATTCCTGTGACAAAAAGTACAATTCATACCCAATTCCTGTACGTGCGTCGTATGCGGGAAAGCTATGGGTTGATCTGGGCCCTCGCTATACCCAAATACGACTGGTTGCCCTAACCAAGCTGACACATGAAACGTGGCACCCAAAACCACAGCGCTAAATACTGCTAGGCCAACTAGACCCAAAACGCCTAATTTTATTAACTGAACCTTTGACGGTTTCTTTGGTTGAAAATCCCCTGGAATCAAGTATTCAACATCCTATTTTAGCTAGAACTTTCATATTCAGTATCTATCTTATATCCAGTAGTCTGGATATATAGCTTCCACAGCATTCAAAGCGCCCTCAAAAGCCGTAAACACAAAAAACATCGCAGCAACAAATGCCAATACAGCCACCACATAAAACGGAACCCTTAGCTTATTGAATGAGGCAGGCACATGCTTGGATTCAATAAGAGAAGGTAAGGCGTTATGCCCAACCAACATATTGGCCGCAAAAATTATAATCATTGCAACAAATAACCATATATTAGTGACAAATATGCTTATGTTATCCCAAGCATAACTATCTATAACATTAGGGTCCAAAAGTACACACCAACCTGAAACAATTTACCGTGGCACGCCTCTCAATCACAGCCAGAGAAGTCCTCTTTACGCACAACGGCCGAGGGTGAAAATTATCACATTGAGGCTTCAGCATGTCAAGCAAATACAAGCTAAACAAGTATCCTTATACGAGGAAATTAACCACACCTTTAGTTATCTCCTTCAGAATATAATTTGTGTCCACTTGTTCCGTCACATAAACTGCACAAAAATAGGAGAGATTACAAGGAGTGAATCTATATGCGTGTAAACAATGTAATTACCAAAATTAACCAAAACGAAAAATCTTTCGGAATCAATTTAGTGTTTCCGTCTACAACAATTGTAGAACTGACAGGGCAAGCCGGTTTTGACTTTATAACATTCGACAGTGAGCATGGGCCTTTCACCATCGATATACTGGACGACTTATGCAGAGTAGCTGACATGTCAGGAATAACCCCGATGGCAAGAGTACCTGATATAAGTGACTCTACAATTCTTAGGTTCCTGGACAGGGGCATTATGGGAATAACTGGACCTCACATTACTGACGGGGCAAAGGCGGAACAGCTTGCTGGAGCTGCTAGATATGTTCCCTCAGGGAAACGCAGTTTTGGATCTGGACGGGGAGCTCATTACGGTGATTTTCCGTCAGGGCAAGCCTACATGGAGCACGTTAACAGCAACATAATCGTTATAGCACAACTAGAGGATATAGAAGTTTTAGAAAATATAGACGATATATTAGCAGTGGACGGAATTGACTTTTTTGCCTCCGGCCCGCAGGACATAGCTCAATCGATGGGGCTGCCCGGTCAACCGAATCATCCAAAAGTGAAAGAATTCGAAAACAAGGTGATAAATCATGTTCACAATGCCGGAAAACAAATGGCTGATGACGTCATGGCGTCAGCACGGGCAACCACATTATTTCTTGAAGGAGCAAAAACCTACTTGCAATCAGAAATTTGATCGTCAGTCAGGTTGCCCCCTAGAAAATGTCTATCAGATATGATGAGATTACGTGTAACCCGTGAAGTAACCAACAGATTTCTTTAGGAGATTATGACTTGAAAATAACTAATGTAGAACATTTCTTGGTGCATCCTGGAGTTTCAAAAAATCTCTGTTTCGTAAAAATGGAAACTGATGAAGGAATAACTGGCTGGGGAGAATGTTATACACAGTCAGATAGAGACACACAAATTGTCGCCCATATCGACCAATTGAAGGAATACATCATTGGACGTAATCCAATGAACATAAAACATTTTTTGCAAATCTCCTATGATGATTTTGCATCACGAAGAGGATCAATGGACCTTTACTGTGCTTTGAGCGGGCTTGAACAAGCCATGTGGGACATCACGGGAAAATTCTGCGGAGTACCAACTCATATGTTGCTGGGTGGGGCATGCAGAGACAAGATAAGAGTCTATGCAAATGGATGGAGCGATGGAAGTAGATGGGACGAAGCCTCTCTGGCAGACAAAGCTGTACAAACAATAGAAAAAGGATTTACTGCTCTTAAATTCGATCCTATACCTGGTCCATGGAGAACGTTCATTGATCGCAGAACGGAAAAGCAAGCAATAAAAAATGTTTCGGCTGTACGGGACGCTGTTGGAGAAGATATTGACATATTAATTGAAGTTCATAGACGTCTCGCCCCAATGCACGCTATAAGACTTGGGCAGGCAATAGAGGAGCTTAATCCTTTTTGGTTTGAAGAACCCGTTCTAGCGGAAAATGTACCCGCATTGGCCTCCACAAAAAACAGTATTAATATTCCAGTCGTGACAGGAGAAGAACTATACACAAAGTTCGAATTTAGAGAAGTATTTGAACGTCAAGCCGCAGACATCATAAATCCCGATGTATGTAACGTCGGAGGAATTTTGGAACTCAAAGAAATAGGGGCAATGGCTGAACCGTATTTTGTTGCGGTATCTCCACACAATTACAACAGCACCACTATGGGTTTGGCAGCCACAATGCAAGTTTCAGCATTGATGCCAAACTTCCTGATTACTGAATACTTTGTGAACTTGGAAGCATTCGGCAAATCAGTCTCTGTAAATCCACTTGAACCAACAGATGGATACATTACCCTACCTTCAACTCCAGGACTTGGAATAGAGGTTGATGAAGATCGATTAAGATCTTACCCATACGAAAAATTCCCTGCCCGGAATATACGTCAATTCAATGAGGAAGGACCTTAGGAATTTTTGAGTCCGCTTGACCACATATATACCTCATGCTAGTTTTGTTGGATGAAGTCACGGTGGCTTCAATTTCAACGTTACATGTTACCGACACGCTACTAACCACAAAATAAATTAAGAAATATCGGAAGTACACCTGACAATTATGTCCGTAGTGAAAGAACTACCAAAAGGATACGCCAAACAAGGTACCGTACTCACGATCGGGGTTTTTGATGGTGTGCATCTAGGTCACCTATATTTGATTGACAGCCTGAAATCAATGGGTGCTACCCAAAAGAAAAAGACAGGGATAATAACTTTCATTAATCACCCTGCCTCTATTGTTAACCCACAATTTGAGCCCCAATACCTGACCACTTTAAAAGAAAAACTCAATCTCCTATCTAGTACCGGTGTAGATTTTGTGGCACCAATAAACTTTGATCACGATTTATCTATTCTAGAGGTGGAGGATTTTATAAAGATATTAATTGACCACATGGGAATGGCAGGTCTGGTTATCGGACCGGATTTCAAAATGGGCAAAAACCGTTTAGGTGATGTAAACAAGCTCATAAGTCTAGGGCAAAAATACGGCTTCTTAGTGAAAGTAATTGATTCTATAGAACAACAGGGTAGATCTATACGCAGTACAACAATTAGAGATCTTGCGTTACAGGGCAAAGTGGACGATATAGGTAATTTTCTTGGGCGTCCATTCTCTATAACAGGTACTGTGGTTCCTGGATTAAAAAGAGGAAGGGAAATAGGATACCCTACGGCCAATATTGAACAACCTCACGAAATGTTGACACCCGGCGATGGGATTTATGCTACGAAGACTTTTGTGAAGGGATCCAATGACTTAGCAAATTTGATATCTACAACCAGTATAGGAACTAACCCAACATTTGAGGAAGGGAATCGTACTGTTGAATGTCATATACTTGATTTTAATGGTGATATTTATGGGAAAGAATTACGAGTAGAATTCCATAAGCGCATAAGGGCGGAACTTAAATTTGACACGGTTGGTGACCTTGTAACCCAGATGGAAGATGACCTAATGCAAACAAAACGGTTACTCTCAGAAATACCAGATCGTCAACAAGCAAAAAGGACTACATAATACGTGACTTTGATAAGCAGAGAGGATCTGTTAAATCGCGGTGTTGAAGACATAATAGTTAGGGAAGATTTCCTAAAGAAACTAGATTCCGGAAAATCCCTAAGATTAAAAATGGGCTTTGACCCAAGTGCTCCAGACATCCACTTAGGACATGTGGTAGGACTGCGCAAACTTCGCCAATTACAAGAACTTGGACACAAAGTTATATTAATTGTAGGGGACTGGACTGCCCAAATTGGTGACCCAAGCGGGAGATCTCAGACACGGAAAATGCTTAGCTCAGAAGAAGTTAATGCAAACGCACAGACATATTTAGACCAATTCTTTAAAATTGTCGATCGAGATCAGACAGAAATAAGGCTGCAGAGTGAATGGTTTGGGCCGTTCAATTTGTCTAATGTAATAGAATTGACCTCGAAGTTTACAGTGGCGCAAATCCTCGCTAGGGATGACTTTGCAAAGAGATTTTCAGATAACCACCCGATTGCTATAACTGAATTGTTGTATCCGTTGCTTCAAGCCTACGATTCTGTGGCCATTGAGTCAGATGTTGAGTTTGGGGGATCAGACCAAAGATTCAATCTCCTGGTGGGTAGGGAATTACAACAAAATCAAGGAATGGAACCTCA
>CAZUHE010000086.1:0-5814 GCA_964620395.1 uncultured Dehalococcoidia bacterium | reverse complement strand
TCAGACAGTACCTGCTGTACAACATATTCAGGTGTCCCGGACCTCAATAGGTCAAGCATTACCAATGTGCCATCAACCAAGCCTATGACAGGGTGGTCCAATGAAATTGTTCCGAGAATCGACTCAAGGTATTTGATTTCTTCCACTGAACGTACAGCACCAAGTAAAGCTCCCTGAATCCTAGTAAATTTACCAGAATCGCTTGGATCGATAATGGTAGTGTCTGAATGCCCTGAATACAGAACAGGATTACTCACCAAATCTGCTGAAGGTTCCGAACCATATTGCAACGTCACTGCACCAGTATTTATGAGAAAGCATGAAACTGGTATATGTCGATTAACATCTATATGTGATCCATCAACACCAATAACCGTGTATTCAGTAGGTAAAGGAAGAGGTGGGTATGAGGAAGCTGGGGTTTCATTAATTTCAGCACCAAAAGATTGGACGTTATCGCTTGAGTCATGAATTTCTTGCAAATAACTATCATGATCCCATTCACGAACAAAAGCTAATATTTCGTGGATGATATCTAAGCGATCTGATACCTCAGATTTAGCCACCTTAGACATATCGTCCAATTGTTTTGCGGTGTTAGTCAAATCAAGGGACAATCAATCGACCTCAAATCCATTAAGAGAAAATTTTATTTTCTCATCTCGTACCATTACAAAAGACTCAGGTAGTTTTTTCATCTCTTTTACAAAAGATGCAAGTCTAGATTCTAGGGGAGAATCATGGGACGATTTACTTTCGGGTACCGCATATTCCCATAAATGAGTTTGAGCATTGCCCAATAAAAAATCTCTCAAGTTAATCATGAACTCAGACATCACATCTTTTGTAAATTGAGTCATAGGTTCCTCTAAATATGGTTCGTGAAAAAACATTGTTAATACTAATGTTCCATTTAATGAGTCAGAGGTTTGGTAAAGAACAGGTCTGGGGGATCTAGACAACCTATCTCCACTTGCCGGATGTTTTTTAGCAACTTCTCTCAGGGTAGCCTGTAGAATTCTGACAAAATTAGATAGATACGATACTGCGATTGAATCCTTTGGGAAAACAACAACCAAAACATCGGTCGAGTCTATTTTTTTCATTGTTACACCTCAAATAACTCCGCTCAATATTTCAGCGCAGTATCCTAGTATCCCCTACCCGCTTCGTTATCTGCTGCTGATCCAAATAATCCATTATTGATAGTGCGTATTTCCTGCTTGTGCCCAGCATATCCCTAACGTCGGCTACTGTAACATTACCTTGATCTTTTATACACTTTGTCACATCAGAGACAATATTTTCATACGTATCTATATGGAATATTATTTGGTCATCTATTTTTACAAGTTTTTGCTGTTCCACTAAAAAATTAATCAACTCATGCCCTATATCCAAAGTCTTAGTGGAAGTAAATGGGGACTCCTTGAGTTTTTCCATTAGTAAAATGGTTTGAGTCTCTTGATCGGCGTTTAATACGGGTTTGTGATCAACAAGCCTGACAACTGATTTTTCTTCCACTATAACTCCTCGACACGAGAGCAGTTTAAGCGTTCCGTTATACACCTCGCTTTCCTGTGAAATGTATTCCCTCAATTCTTCTCTAGGCAACCCTTTCCTTAGTGGGAATGCCATATGATGATTTGCCAAGTAAGCCTTTACTAACACAACCAAATTTTGCCAATTTTTCTTGGCATATATATAGGATTTTGACAAGTCTTTATCAGTAACAAAAACATTATCCTCTTCCATTAATTGTTCCAAATGATTCGTAATTTCAAGGTTTGTGGAATGAGTATCTCTAGCTAAGTCTGTCAATGTCATCGGCTGATCAGTATCCAAAATATTCACGATAATTTCTTTTGGCGAACCAAATTCCAAAGAATTCAAACGGCGAATCACATCTTCGTTACCCATTCGATGCCGTATAGCCTGTATGTCAACGACCTTACCTCCCCCCAGTGTAGTCATGTTGGACCTAATCACAAAATGATCCCCTTTGCTAACCGGAAGAGGGCTTTCACATTTTATTTGAGCCCACGTACTGGCTCCTGGTTCCGCAGTGTCAGATTCCAACAATCTCAATTTAACGATAGATTCACTACTACCGTGATGAAATGTAACAAACATATTGTGCTTTAAAACATTTGGCGCATCATCTAAAACAGTCAAATGAACATCGAAAGCTTCACTTAATTCCAGTGTTGAGGGTATCGTTAAAATATCACCCCTTTTAATTTCACCATGCTCAACACCAGTTAAGTTTATTGCAACTCTGTTTCCCGGAAGTGCTTTGTCAGATTTGTTTTTGTGCATTTGAATTCCTCGGACACGTGCAGGAATACCTGAAGGCTCCAAGTGAACTTCTTGACCAATAGTAAAACTACCATCCATAAGGGTTCCTGTAACAACAGTACCAAATCCGGCAACAGAAAAAGATCTATCTATCGGCAACACAGGCCGCCCAAAATCTTTTTTAGATTCAATAGAAATAAGGGTGTTTTCGATCTCCTTTAATAGTTCGGGGATACCATCTTTGGTAACGGCAGACACAGAATGAACAGGAGAACCTTCTAAGGTAGTTCCTTTCAGAAGATTGTTAACATCCTCAGACACGAGTTCAATCCAGTCTCTGTCAACAAGGTCAGATTTGGAAATTGCGACAACTCCTTTTTTTATTCCAAGTAAATTAAGAATTGCAACGTGTTCTACAGTTTGAGGCATAACTGACTCATCCGCAGCTATTATTAGAAGCGCAGCATCGATAGCTCCTACTCCAGCTAACATGTTGTTCACAAATTTTTCATGTCCTGGAACATCGACGATACTTATCTCCTGTCCTTGAGGCAAGGTTAGCCAGGCAAATCCGAGATCAATGGTAATACCTCTATCTTTTTCTTCCTGAAGACGATCAGGATCGATACCTGTCATGGCCTCCACTAAGCTAGATTTACCGTGATCGATATGTCCTGCAGTACCTATTACAAACAATTGGAGTCCTCTTATGAATGATTGAATGAAGAATAGCACACAGCAAATGCTGTTCACATCGCTTGGACTTGATATGATTATTTGCGTTGTTACACTGTAACCACTACAAAATATGCAATGATTGACATACGCCTTGTTTATACATAATCCGGTGTGTTGGGAGAAACATATGAATGAAGTATTAATAATTGATGGAACAAGAACGCCAGTGGGAAGATTTGGAGGAGCGTTTAAAGATATCAGTGCCTCGGACCTCGGAGCAATCGCTATAAAAGAATCCATAAAACGAGCCGGGATAGAGCCTAAAATGGTAGACGAGGTGGTATTCGGAAATGCAATGCAATCAGCTGAAGCTGGATATTCCGCTCGATTGGCAACACTAAAATCTGGTATACCAGAAGAAACTCCTACTATAGCTGTTAATCGACAATGTTCATCTGGCCTTGAAGCCATAAATTTTGGTGCTCAATTAATACAAACAGGTGAAGCGAATATAGTTGTTGCTGGTGGTACTGAAAGTATGAGCCAAGTACCATTCATGGTTGACTATAAGGCAAGATTCGACGGTTTACGAATGGGTGATTCAACTCTTAGGGATGGGTTGACAGAAGGACTTGGATGCCCCGTAAACAGATACCATATGGGAATCACAGCAGAAAATGTTGCGGAAAGATTTGGAGTCTCAAGAGAAGATCAGGATAACCTTGCCGTAATAAGCCACCAAAGAGCTGGAGAAGCTATCCGAACAGGTAGATTTGAAAATCAAATAACAGAAGTCACTGTACCCCAGAGAAGAGGAGATCCCATCACCGTATCTGTTGATGAAGGGCCAAGACCTGAGACCACTTTGGAAAGCCTTCAAAACCTGCGACCAGTTTTTAAAAAAGATGGTACTGTCACAGCCGGCAACGCTTCGAGTATAAACGATGGGGCCGCAGCGATAGTGATGATGTCCAAAGATGCAGCTTCTTCATTGGGATTAACCGCAAAAATGAAATGGAGTAGAAGAGGAGTCGCGGGAGTTGAACCCGCTATAATGGGAACTGGTCCTGTTCCGGCAGTACAAAAAGTCTTGGCCAAACAAGGAATGACAATTTCTGACATTGATGCGATAGAACTAAACGAAGCATTTGCTTCCCAAGCGCTACACTGTATCAGGGAACTAGACTTCGACATAGAAAAAACCAATATAAATGGCAGTGGTATTAGCCTGGGACACCCAGTAGGTGCCACCGGAGCCATACTGACGGTAAAGGTGATGGAAGAACTAATAAGGACAGATACCTCTACCGGTTTAGTTACAATGTGTGTGGGCGGGGGACAGGGAGTTGCAACAATTTTTGAAAGAATGAATTAGGAGACACACTAAATATGGCATCAACCAATGACCCATCCGTACAGACAGTTTTGGATAACATGGAAACCATTGTCGCCTCAGAAGGAGGAACCTTGGAATTTATATCTTTAGATGATGGTGAATTAAAAGTTAGATACATCAAGGGAATAAACGAAGAATGTCCGGAATGTGTTCCGGATCATGACATGGTTAGCATGATGATGCAAAGCTCACTTTCAATATACGCCCCTCACGTTACGACATTTAATCTTGAGTAGCGCTTTCAAGAACATCTAAATATTTTAAACCGGATCCTGTGTTAAGAAGAAGCACTTTTTCATTATCTCTAACGAGTCCATCAATCAATAATTTATCGAGCGCGACTGCAGTTGCTGCCCCCTCTGGGCATACAAACATTCCCTCCAGAGATGCCACTATCGACATCATTTTTATGATTTCATCATCTGATACTGTTAAAGCTCCACCATTACTATCCCTTAGGGCTTGAAGAATCAAATAATCTCCTATTGCAGCCGGAACTCTGATGCCGGATGCCATGGTACTTGCATCCTCCCACATATCTGCAAATTCCTTTCCTTCAATAAATGCCTTTACAATCGGTGCGCACCCATCTGACTGGACTGCAAACATCCTTGGTCTCTTTGAGCCTATCCAGCCGAGCGATTCCATTTCTTCGAAGGCTTTCCACATTCCAACGATACCTGTCCCTCCCCCAGTTGGGTAAATAATTACGTCAGGAAGTTCCCACGACAGTTGTTCTGCTATTTCATACCCCATCGTTTTTTTTCCTTCAACTCTATAAGGCTCCTGAAGTGTGGAAACATCAAACAAGTTCATTTCTGCAGCCTTCTCTCGAGATAACACACCGGCGTCACTTATCAATCCATCTATCAAGGTAAGCCTACCACCAGTTATATCAACTTCCTTTTGATTGGAATATGGGGCATCCTGGGGCATGAACACATAGCCTTCTAATCCAGCACGGGCAGCGTATGAAGACATTGCACCTGCTGCATTACCAGCCGACGGCATAGTGAGCTTCGTTATTCCAAGCTCTTTGGCCTTAGACACAGCGGCTGACAAACCTCGCGCCTTGAAAGATGCCGTAGGATTGACACCTTCGTCTTTTATAACGATGTCCTGACATCCTAATCTCTCAGACAAACGAGATGCCGACAAAATAGGCGTGAACCCTTCCCCCAGCGTCACAACATTTTTAAAATCAAGTACTGGCATCATCTCAAAATATCGCCACATATTGGAATCTCTTACCTTGAGATTTTCTTTATTAACTTCCAGACGGGCTTTCTCAATATCATATCGAGGATATAGAACCTTCCCGCAGTCTACACAAAGACGATTAGGTTCATGTACGGAATGTATCAGTCCGCAATAGGTACACTCTAAATGTTTAAGATAACTTTTCATCAATACCGCCATATTACAAATTCAATAACAATACC
>CAZUHE010000085.1:0-5822 GCA_964620395.1 uncultured Dehalococcoidia bacterium | reverse complement strand
CAAAACACCGAAAAAGAACCCAAAGGAGGCGATGATGCTCCAAAATCCTGAAAACGTAATCCCCTACGTGGTTGAAAGAGACCCAAGAGGCGAGAGAACTTATGACATATATTCCTTGTTACTGAAAGAACGAATAGTTTTTTTGGGAACTGGAATTAATGATCAAGTAGCAAATGCGATCATAGCTCAGTTACTTTTCTTGGACAGGGAAGACCCGGAGCGAGATATCAACTTGTACATCAATTCTCCCGGTGGCGTAATTAGTTCAGGATTGGCTATATATGACACTATGCAACTTATTAGACCGGATGTGTCAACAATTTGCGTAGGTATGGCAGCAAGTATGGGAACAGTTTTGTTATGTGGAGGGGCTTCTGGAAAAAGATTCGCTCTGCCTAATTCCACTATTCATATGCATCAAGCCCTCGGAGGTGCCCAGGGACAAGCATCTGACATTGAAATAGCAGCCAGAGAAATCATCCGCATGCAAGACAAAATTCGAACCATCATATCAACACACACAGGCCAATCCTACGAAAAAATTGCGCAAGATACAGACAGAGATTTTTATATGAGTTCAGATCAAGCTCAGGACTATGGGCTTATAGACGTGGTTATGTCCTCTCCAGAAGGAAATAATAAAAAAGGTGAGTAACACAACTTCTTCCAAAGATGATTACATCTGTTCCTTCTGTGGCAAACCGCAAGGACAGGTAAAAAGGCTCATTGCAGGGCCTGATCAAGTGTTTATATGCGACGAGTGTGTTGAACTTTGTGACCAAATAATAACTGATGAAAAACCTAAGGAAACTTACAGCCCATATAATCCAATTGAAAAAGGAATAACTCCAAAACGTATTTTTGAACAACTTGAAGATTATGTCGTTGGCCAAACCAGGGCAAAAAAAGCTTTGAGTGTTGCTGTGTACAATCATTACAAAAGGGTGTGGGCCAATAGTCAAAACGAGTCTGAAGTTGAGTTACAAAAATCCAATATTCTTATGTATGGGCCTTCTGGATCTGGGAAGACACATCTCGCACAAACTTTAGCCCGTATTCTTGACGTTCCCTTCACAATTGTTGACGCAACGTCACTGACAGAAGCAGGATATGTCGGGGAGGATGTAGAAAACATCCTTTTGAGACTTATTCAGTCAGCAGACTACGATATCGGAAAGGCTGAGCAGGGGATAATATACATCGATGAGATTGATAAAATAGCTCGTAAAAGCCCTAATCCTTCGATAACCCGGGACGTTTCTGGAGAAGGAGTTCAACAAGCTTTGTTAAAAATAATTGAGGGTTGTGTAGCCAATGTCCCACCCCAAGGCGGAAGAAAGCACCCACATCAAGAGTTTATGCAAATCAGAACAGACGACATACTTTTTATGGTAGGTGGCGCCTTTGAAGGGATGACTGACATAATAGATAAGAGAATCAACAAAAAGTATTACACAATGGGTTTCAATAATGATGTTGCCCCGAACACTACATCACTGGAATCGTCTACGCGAGCTCAATTGGGAGCCGAAGATTTGATGGAATACGGGTTCATACCTGAATTTGTTGGAAGAGTTCCAGTCATCGCAACCCTGGATAATTTAGACAAACCTCAATTAATACGAATATTAACAGAACCCAAAAACGCGTTTGTGGAACAGTACAAGGCCTTGTTTTTGATGGATAATGTTCGGCTAGATTTTACAGATTGCGCCCTAGCGGCAGCTGCAGAACAAGCATTAGAACAACAGTCAGGAGCCAGAGGATTAAAAACAATCCTTGAATCCACTTTGACAGATGTTATGTTTGAGTTGCCAGATATACAAAATACCGCTCAATGTTTGATAGATGCTAAGAACATCAATGGCAACAACCCGGTACGCATCTCAATTGATGATGGAAATATAGTATATATACACGGATCTGAAAAACAAACAGCCTAAAAACATAACTGAGTGTACCAGCAAGCGGGCAATTATATTTTACTCATCCACTATAGACCGGATCATTAATTCTTCCATCTGCGAGGGTTCAATTTCAGAAGGGGCATCAAAAAGCGGATCCATTTGGCTTTGAGTTTTTGGGAAGGCTATAACATCCCTAATTGTACTTTTACCCAGTAGTATCATAACTAAACGATCTATCCCCGGAGCTATTCCTCCATGAGGGGGTGCGCCATACTCAAAGGCATCCAATAATTGGCTAAACCGATCTGATACTTCTTGGCGCGAGTAACCAAGAACCCCAAATATTCTTTCCTGAAGGGCACGATCATGTACCCTGATGCTGCCACTTGCTATCTCAATACCATTGCAAATAAGATCATATGAATGTGCTAAGACATTACCAGGTTCTGTTTCCAAATGTTCCAGATGATCTTCATGTGGCATGCAGAACGCATGGTGCGTCGCAGTCCACTTAGACCCATCATTGTCCCTTTCAAACAGAGGGAAATCTGTAACAAAAGCGAAATCGAGTTTCGAGTCATCATTGACAAAAATCAGATCGCCAATTTTATGTCTAAGAGCTGCTAGGGCCACATTGGTCGACTTTTGTTCCCCAGCTATCAGGAATATCAGATCACCAGGAGTCGCACCCATAACTTCACTAAACCTATTCACATCATCCACATTTAGAAACCGGGAAATGTTGGATCTTATATGATCCATATCTAAATCATCCAAGTCACATGCTGGCTCCAACCCTATAGATATTAGTCCCTTAGCACCATGGGATATTACAAATTCTGTCAGATCATCTATCTGGCGTCTCGTATAATCATAGCAACCAGGTACCACAAACCCTTTTACAATACCTTGCGATGACAAAACATCCTGAAAAATTTTAAACTCTATAGATGATACTATGTCATTAACTTGAATCATCTTCATTCCATATCTCAAATCTGGACGATCAATGCCATAATCCCTCATCGCCTCTTCATATGTTAATCTTGGAAAAGGTTTATTGAATTTTTTATCGGGGAAAAGAGTCTCAAGCATCGTTGTAAATAACTCTTCAGTAAGGCGAAGAACATCCTCTTGATCTACAAAACTCATCTCTAAATCTAATTGAGTAAACTCGGGTTGTCGGTCAGCCCTAGAATCTTCATCTCTGAAGCAGCGCGCTATTTGAAAATATTTTTCTACACCAGAGACCATCAAAATTTGCTTAAGTTGCTGGGGGGACTGAGGCAAAGCATAGAATCTGCCCGGATATAACCTGCTAGGTACGACATGATCTCTCGCACCTTCTGGTGTACTCTTGATAAGGATTGGAGTTTCAATTTCCAAAAAGTCTTCTTCATCCAAAAAGTCTCGTATATGCTTAACAACTTTATGCCTTGTAATCAAAGCATTTTTCATGTTTTCTCTACGAAGATCTAAATATCGATACTTTAATCTTAAATTTTCATCTACTTCACTATCTTCATTTATGTAAAAAGGTGGTGTTAAAGACTCATTCAAAATTGAAAGGTCATCGGCATATACTTCTACTTCTCCACTAGGTAAATTGCTGTTTTCTGTTCCTAGTGGCCGAAGCGAAACAGATCCCTTGATCTTTATCACCCACTCATTTCGCAACATTTCTGCCTCAATATGGGCATATTGAGAATGATCCGGACTAAAAACAACCTGCACGATCCCGGATCTGTCCCTAAGGTCAATAAAAATCAAGTTCCCATGATCTCTACGTCTATGAACCCATCCCGCTAATTCAACAACCTGACTGACATTGCCGGTATTTAAATCCCCACAATTCTTATTTTTCAACAATTTTTTTCCTCCAATTAAATGCATGGAATATTTGACGGATCACTAGGCGTGAATCTGCAGTCCTTAAACAACATGAAAGTGATTTTTCTCAATAATATTAGCCACCAAGTACCCTCAACGATACGCCAAGCAAATATACATTTTACTTTTCTAAGTGACTCCGTTATTAACCAGATTTCTGCCGCCACTGTTCCTTTGACACAATATCTCTGTCCCAAACTACCCTAGAACTCAAAACTCTCCAATTACAGTGCCTTATATCCAAAATTTTCCCGTCCCCAAACAGTCTTTTTACAAACAAAAGGAATCCCAAGCAAATCCCAAATATTACGAAACCCAGTCCTCTTTCGAAAAACAATAATAACGCGGGCAACAACATTATTCCCCAAAAAACCCATAAAGCACTATCCTTATGTATTATATGTTTTCCTACCAACCCAAATAAGATTACAAGAATAGTAACTTCCTGCCATAAATGTAACCCAAGTAGTGTACCTAAAGATATAGCTATTCCACGACCGCCAGAAAGTTTTAGGAATATCGACCAATTGTGTCCAACAATCAATAGTAATGAAAGTGTTAAGGTCATTGTGATTTCAGTAGGAAACAAATAGGTTGCAGTTATTATGGGGAAAAACCCTTTAAAAAAATCCATCAAGAAAACAAATAATGAAGGAATTAACCCAATAGTATTCTTTACGGAATAGGCCCCAGCAATTTTGCCGGACCTTAACCCGGACGAACCCTTAACAAAATATACGGCAAAAAATGCCGTTGGCAAAGATCCAATAAGATAAGCCAAGGTTAATATAAAAAAAGCGCCAAAATAATCGTCAAACAACATTACTTAAGTTTTTCAATTCTAAAAAGTGTTCGATTGAAGGTCCTGATTCTCCAGGTATGACTTCATCTCTGGCTCCAGTAGCATGATAGTCACTTCCCCCACATGGAACCAAATGATATTTACTACTAATATTCAAAAGTTTTTCTATTTGCCCTTCCGTGTAATCACCATAGAAAACTTCTAAACCCTTTAAACCTTCTTCGCACAATGACTCCACAAGATCCTCAAGAAAAGGGATGTCGTATCGATCAGATTTAGATTTTGTAAATAAAGGATGAGCAAGAACTGGCACGCCTCCGTTTTCTTTTATCATTCGTACGGATTCATGTGGGGTCGGCAAATCTCTTGGAATATAGGCTGGGGTTCCAGGTTTAAGATATATGTCAAAAGCTTCACGAATATTGTTCACATATCCATATTTAACAAGAGCATAGGCAATATGTGGTCTACCTATGGAGCCGATACCAGCTAAATCAGAAACTTGCTCCCATGATAAAGATATGCCCAAGCCATTTAATTTACTTACAATTCCCTCAGTACGATTAACTCTAGTCTCACGATAATTAGCAAGTGTTTCTTGAAACTCTATTTGTTCAGGCTCTATAAAGTACCCTAGCACATGAATTTCGGCCCCATTCAAGCTGGTTCCCAACTCTATAGCAGATACAACCTCGATTCCCAACGTACACCCAACACTTTTCGCCTGACTGATTCCTTCCGTCGTATCGTGATCTGAGATAGCTATCACCTTTAGACCTTTTTCATAACAAAAAGTTACAAGCTCCAAAGGCGTTAGACGCCCGTCTGAGTATGTGGTGTGAAGATGTAAATCAACCTTAGACACAACTAAACATCACCCACAAATGGTTCTTTCTCACCATGCCAAGAAAACACAAAAGATCAACATTGCTACTTTGCGTATTCTATTGACCTTTTTTCACGTATTACAACAACTTTTATCTGACCTGGATAGGCAAGCTTTTCTTCTATACTCTTCACAATATTCCGTGCAAGATTACCGGAAGAAAGATCATCCATTTCATCAGGCTCAACCATCACTCGCACCTCACGTCCAGCCTGAATAGCAAAACATTTCTCAACGCCTTGAAAATCGCCAGCAACCGATTCCAGTTCTTCCATTCTCTTTATATAATTTTCAACAGTGTCACTTCTTGAACCTGGTCTAGCTGCACTTATCGCAT
>CAZUHE010000084.1:3048-5822 GCA_964620395.1 uncultured Dehalococcoidia bacterium | reverse complement strand
ATGTCAAACCCGAGGGGACGAATAATAGACAGGCCAATAAAATCAAACTTTAGAGAAGGTTTGACTGTGCTGGAATATTTCATCTCAACTCATGGAGCAAGAAAAGGGTTGGCAGACACTGCCCTTCGTACAGCTGACAGCGGATATTTAACAAGAAGGTTAATAGACGTAGCACAAGAAGTCATAGTGATGGAAGATGACTGTGGCGCAGAGCATGGTTTGTATGTTGAAGACTACGATGACGAAGCCCTGAAGGGTCTTTTCTATGATCGTATCAAGTATCGGTATGCTGCTATACCAATAGCAAATCCTGACACAGGAGAAATATTGGTTGGTAGAAATGAAATCATAGGGGAAGAAGAAATAAATGCCCTACGAGAATCGAATATTACGAGTGCGGAAGTACGATCCCCACTTTCCTGCGAAGCTGAAAAAGGCATATGCAGACTGTGCTATGGATTATCACTTGCCAACTTACAAACAATTATGATCGGTGATGCAGTAGGCATAATCGCCGCCCAAAGTATAGGAGAACCAGGAACTCAGTTGACAATGCGAACCTTCCATACAGGTGGAGTAGCCGGTGCTGATATTACAAGCGGGTTACCTAGGGTAGAAGAATTATTTGAAGCTAGGTCTCCAAGAGGAGCCGCTGTCCTTTCCGAAATATCCGGAACCGCAAGCATAGTAGACACCACGGAAGGAAGATCAATAAGAGTTACTAATTCTGAGGAACTGGTCGACGAATATACAATATCTGACTATACCCCCACTGTGAAAAATGGTTCAACAGTGATAATAGGTACTCCTATAGCGACTGCCGACTCCGACAAATCTACGGAGCAAACAATATATGCTAGAAATTCAGGAATCATAGGGATCGAAGGAGACATTGTTACCATAACTTGGAATGATGAAGACCAGAGGGAGCACCCAATACCTGCAGCGTCCCATATTGAAATTTCTGAAGGCGACTATGTAGAGGCCGGGCAAGCTATAACTGCTGGGCCCAAGAACCCTCAACAGATTCTGGAAATCCAAGGACGTGAGTCTGTACAAACCTACCTAATAGAGGAAGTACAAAAAGTATATCGTTCGCAAGGGGTACCAATTCATGATAAGCATATAGAAACCATAATCCGTCAAATGCTTCGCAGGGTACAAATTAGAGAGGCCGGGGATACCGAGCTTTTACCTGGTGACCCAATGGACAAGAAAGATTTTGAAGAAGTAAACGAAATGGTGATAGCAGAAGGCGGAGACCCTGCAACAGCTGTACCCATATTGCTTGGAATAACACGGGCTTCTCTCCATATGGATAGTTTCTTGGCCGCAGCGTCCTTCCAAGAAACCACAAGAGTACTCACTGAATCAGCAGTGATGGGAAAACAAGACAAACTAATTGGATTAAAAGAAAACGTCATAATAGGGCGCTTAATACCAGCAAGATATGACACAACTCCGGAAGGCCGGGACAAACTAGGTATAGATGATCTCGATAAACTACTCGCAATTGAAGAGGTTCCCGAAAGCCCTCCGCCACCACAGTTTGAGGATGAATTCGGAAACATAATAGCAACTACGGGTGAAACAATTGAGAGTGCTGCTGAAAGAAATAATTTAGACCAACAGCTTGACTAATTAGAGTAAAGTGGTCGGATATCCGACCACTTTACTCTAATTGACCTTGTGATTTGTATATAGCGCCCCTTTTCTGATATCCATCCGCTATGCTAATTTGCATCTTAAGATGACGTTCCTTGACGCTTCCTCTTATTCGCCCCGGCACACCTAAAACTATGGATTCATTTGGTATCTCCATATTCTCAATGATCATAGCCCCTGATCCTATAATAGATCTACTACCTATCTTCACTCCATCATTCACAACAGCACCATTCCCTATCAATGAACCATCTCCGACTTCCGCAGCATGACACATCACTCGATGACCTATAGTCACGCCATCCCCTATTCGCACATCTGCATCCCCATGTAGCACAGAATTATCTTGTATATTTGTACCATCTCCTATAACTATCTTCCCGTTATCAGCTCTGATGACGGTCCCAGGCCACACACTAGAATGTTTTCCAATCACTACATCACCTACAATATAGGCCGCCTCACTTATAAATGCGGTTGGATGAATTTGAGGTTTTTTGTCACCTAAGTTTCGTATCATTAATACATCTCCTAAATAATCGTGTAGACTAAAAGCTGCGTTGATATCATAAAAAGGCTTGTCATTTTGCTAATTGGACCATTAATTACTTTTTAACTTCCGTGAATCAAACGAATAAACATGTAAAGTTTTTATACCAAATACTGATAGCAGTAACTGGAACAGCTTTATTGATTTCCCAAGGCTGTAAAGCCACCAACGAATCCTCCGCACAAATTATCAATGATTCACTCTCTATTGCCTCTTCTACTCCATCCTTAGAATCCGGCACTCATACTAGCACACAAGACGTCACTATAACTCCAACTCCGGAAATCCAATCTATGTTTTTATACACGAGAGGAATCCAATCCTTAAGGGCTGAAGAATATAACGACGCGATAAATACATTCACAATGGTAATAAAGCGAATGCCTAACCTGGCCATAGCGTACAAAGGACGTGGGGCAGCCTACTATGGTTTAAAACGAATGGATCTTGCAGAAGAAGACCTAAACAAAGCTTTGGCCATTGACATGGACTTAGGCGGAGCATATCTATATTTAGGATTAATACATAGAGACAGTGGGAATTTAGAAAAGGCAAGAAA
>CAZUHE010000084.1:1693-2948 GCA_964620395.1 uncultured Dehalococcoidia bacterium | reverse complement strand
AAACTCTTCACCTTCAACAACGGCTGTATAAACGTTCTCGGAAGTCTCTTCCAATTCCACCAAGAACCATCTATCCTGAATCCTTACCTTTACCTTTTTTTTCAAATCAATTCACCATGGATATAAAAACACCCGCAATAACAGCAGAGCCAATCACACCTGCCACATTCGGACCCATAGCATGCTGAAGAAGAAATGTATTAGGGTTAGCTTCTTGACCAAGTTGGTGTGATATTCTGGCCGCCATAGGTACGGCCGATACACCCGCCGAACCAATTAGAGGGTTTATCTTCTCTTTGACAAAGAGATTCATTATTTTCGCAAACAAAATACCACCTATGGTCCCAAAAGAAAAAGCTACCAGACCCAAAACCAATATTACTATTGTTTGTAAATCAAACACTCTTTCCGCTGTTAGTTGTGTCCCAACGGTCAACATCAGAAATATCGTAGCAATATTTAATATTTCATTAGATGCGGCCTTGGTCAACCTTGGAACAACGTCACTTTCTTTAAAAAGATTCCCTATCATGAACATTGATATTAAAGGTGCAGATTTTGGAACAACCAGTATTATTGATATCAAAGCTACGTTGGGGAAAACAAGTTTTTCGAATTTGGAAGCCTCCCTTGGCGCTCGCATTTCAATTTTACGTTCATCTGATGTTGTGAATAGCTTCATGAGAGGCGGCTGAATCAACGCAACTGCGGCCATGTATGAATAGGCTATAACTGCTGTTATACCTAGCAAGTCAGGTGCAAGTTTTGCTGACAAAAATATCGTAGTTGGACCATCAGCACCACCTATAATGCCTATAGACGCTGCTTCATTAATACCAAAATCCATCCCGATATAACTGGAAAACAAAGCACCCCAAAATGCCATAAATATTCCTATTTGTGCAGCCGCTCCCAAGATCAAGGTTTTCGGATTCGCTATAACTGGGCCAAAATCTGTCAAAGACCCTATCCCTAAAAAAATAATAGGTGGCAATATATTCCAAAACGACAACCCATAATGGAACATAACCCCAAACAGTCCAGCATCTTGAAAACCAGAATTTGCCGAAGGAGGATTAATAAGTCCTGTAAATGGCAGATTAGCTGCAATAATTCCCAAACCAATGGGTAGCAACTCATATGGTTCCCAATCTTTATTTATAGCCAAAAATATAAATGACAGACCGACCAATATCATAACGATATCTCGCCAGTTTAAATTCACCAAACCTGTTGTATTTAAAAAATCTATGAG
>CAZUHE010000084.1:0-1593 GCA_964620395.1 uncultured Dehalococcoidia bacterium | reverse complement strand
GCTGTTATCATTCCTATCGCTGTCAAATAAATACCGTCTATTAGAATTGAAGTTTCTATTTCTAATACCCTCATTATGCTAGGATTTGAGACCGCTAAGATTTTACACTATTAGTACCAATGAAAACGAAGATGAACCAAAACAATCATGACGAGATACCCACATTTGTACAATGCTTAATCGGCAGCTTGATGCTCGACAAGCAAATATACAGACAATTTAACCATAATGCAGCATTGATTTTACGAGCGTTGGCCACTGTTTCAATAACTGGACTCAGCATGGCAATAACTATGAAATACACCGTCACCCAGAATGAATCCGCAAGTCAATTCCTGGATTTCCAAATGATGGCCGTCGCCTTCAGTACAGTCCTCGTCGGATGGATGATGTGGTCTTTCATAACCAAAGTAATCTGCCAACTCATGGGAAGCAAAAATGAACTCAGAGACAAAATGAGATCAATAGGAATAGCATATGTGCCAGGCCCTTTGATCATATTAGCAATGATCCCAGTTTTAGGGGAATACATTTTATTCTTGGTATGGATATGGATCCTTGCCACATCAACACGGTCAATTCAAGTAACAGAACAAATGCATCCTTTAAAGGCATTATCAATCAGCCTAGTTGGGTGGTTCTTAAGTTGGATTCTTCTACCGGTACTGATGCTAGGTAATTATTTCTACGTTCAAAACCCAGGCCCCTAGCTCACGTCTCCGGGTCAAGCAATGGAAGGACTATATCCCATTTGTCTTTCAACAAAGCCTTCATGTTATTTAGGATTTCTCTTTCAACATAAGCTTCTTCCAAATCTTTCAATGTTGCAATTTCCCTCACTATCGATCTCAGGTGTCTTGGTTCGGTCCAATTCTCTCTCTTTGCCTTAAAAGGTTGAGGTGCTGAGTCAGTTTCAACAACCAAATTATTTACAGGAATATCAGCCAAAATAACCCGAAGATGTTTTAGCCTGAAAATAGGTCGTGCGATAGATATGTAAAATCCCATATCTATCGCTTTTTGAGCATCTTCACGTGTACCTTGAAAGTAATGCATAACACCCCCAACCTCATAAGCTTTCTCCTCTTTCAGAACCCTAAAGCAATCTTCATTTGATTCACGGCTGTGAAAAACAATAGGGAGATTGAATTCTCTCGCTATGCCAATTTGGTTCCTAAAGGCTGAAAACTGCCATTCTCTATTTGGCATGCCATCCAAATAATCTAGCCCTATTTCACTCATTACTATCACTTTGTTATTGGAATTTATCAGTCTTTTCAATACGTCATAATCCTCTTGATCAAGGGGATTAATTAAATCCATGGGATGGACACCAACACCAGAAAAAACGTCGGGGAATTTATCAGATAATTGAACGCATCTCGCGGAAGATTCAACTGTCGTACCAGCTGATATTAATGCTTTAACATTTACTTCTCGCCCTCGCTGCAAAACACCCGCTATTTCATCATCAGAATAGGAATCTAAATGAACATGAGTATCAATCAACATATAAAATAATGCCTTTTTATATTAGCGGGTCATTACTGTCTTGATTATACTTGCAATGACTTACATGAAATTATAGACATA
>CAZUHE010000083.1:0-5826 GCA_964620395.1 uncultured Dehalococcoidia bacterium | reverse complement strand
CTTCCGTCCATGGCGAGTATAGTGTAATCACAATCGAAATATATATTCACAATAACCTTGCAGATAAGAAATTAATTTAGAGTTCTAAAAACGAAGAAACGATTTAATAAAACTACCCTTGGATGCCGACTTATTTTCTATACCTTCCACCACTACATCAATTATATTTTTGGGTGCAGCGACCAAAGAAGGGAGATAACCCAGCAGATCTTTGTAGCACGTCTCATATGAATTCCAATCGACAATCGGTATTGAGTCGTTATTATCTAGTTTGCTATTCAACCATCTAAAATCACCTCCCGATTCACTCAATATGCAGAGGGTTCCCGCCACATCCCACAATTTCGCTCCACTTATAACGGCAAATTGCGTAATACCCATGGCGACCAAAGACATTTCATAAGCTATGCTTCCATTTGATCTGGGTTCACCAGAATTTTTGGCAAACAGATGGTTAAATCGAAATCCATCAGAGAAAGATCCTGGTAGAGTTACAATTGCCTTTCCATCCAATTCCTTTTTGATATTTGGCATAAATACATCATTGATTTTTACTCCGTTACCTTTGCTCGAGTGAATTAATATACCTGGAGCTATACCGGGCCACGGTAAGAAAACAACCCCACAAACGGGAATCCCTCGATAAAGTACCCCTATCGAACAAGCAAATGCTGGGTATCCGTACATAAAATTCCGAGTCCCATCAAGTGGATCAAGCACCCACAATATATCCGGAACAGAACCATCTGCTGTCTCCCCTTCTTCCCCAATTACACCATGATCCGGATATTTAGTTTTTATTCTACAAATTAAATATTTTTGTACTTCATTATCCGCACGTGTCACCGGATCTTTCTTATCTAAATCTTTAAACCCCACATCCAAGTCAGCATAGGATTTAAGAGGATTAGGGAAAAGATCCCAAAGCATATTTCCACAGTGCTTCGCAAGTTCCGTGGCGAATGTTTCAATTTCAGTAATATATTCTTGGGATAAATAGCGAGTCATAATGAGTCCATATTAGTTCTTTGATTAAAGATAATTTGGATAATGCCTTATTCTCGCTATCATCGATATTAAGTTCAAGCCAATAGCTTCATAGACACCCGGGCAGTTTCAATAGCCGCCAATGCACCAGTATGTCCAGCATTACCTTTATCACCACCTGCTCGATCGAGGGCGAGTTTCATCGTATGTGTCGCCAGAACTTCAAATATGACTGGAACACCCGTGTCGAGGGCTATTTGAGATATCGATCGTGCTGATTCATTAACAACCAGATCATAATGGTCTGTTTCACCTTTTATAACGGCTCCAAGACATATAATGGCATCATAACGGCCAGATTCAGCCAATTTCTTAGCAATTACGGGAATTTCAAACGACCCCGGGACCTTAGCTACAAGCACATCTTGTGAGGCGACACCATTCTCATGTAACCCTGCAAGAGCACCTTCTAATAGCTTACCAGTGACAAATTCATTGAATTTCGCAACAACGATCCCTATCCTAAGCCCAGAACCATCAAGATCTCCCTCAACCAATTTTGTCACTATTACTTCTGCTCCTCATCATCAGATCCCAGTATATGGCCCATTCGTTTACGCTTTGTTTCCATATAATCAGAATTGTTCTCCTTGACGGGGGCAATAATGGGTACTCGTTCAACAACCTCAAGACCAAAACCTTCTAACCCTACCCGTTTTGTGGGATTGTTTGTAAGAAGTTTCATTTTCTTCACACCAAGGTCTTCCAAAATTTGAGCGCCTATACCGTATTGTCTCGGATCGGCGGAAAAACCAAGCTTCACGTTTGCATCCACCGTGTCATATCCTTGATCTTGGAGAGCATAGGCTTTTAATTTATTATGAATCCCTATCCCTCTTCCTTCCTGCCTCATATATATAAAAACACCGCAACCTGCATTTTGGATCTGCTGGAGTGCAATGCCCACCTGGTCCCCACAGTCACAACGATTACTGGAAAACACATCTCCAGTTAAGCATTCGCTATGAACTCTTACCAAAATTACATTGGCAGCTTCTATATCACCATTCACTAAAGCTACGTGTTCATACCTGTCGACCAAACTGTTATAAGAAATAGCATTGAATTCCCCATATTCAGTCGGGACTCTTGCTTCTGCGACTCTTTCTATCAATTTCTCATGTCTTCTACGATATTCAATGAGATCCCCAACAGACACAATTTTTATATTGTGTTGCCTAGAAAATTCTTCAAGTTCCGGAAATCTTGCCATGTTTCCATCATCCGCCATGATTTCACATATCACTGCGGATTCATCCAACCCAGCTATTCTGCAAAGATCAATTGAGGCCTCTGTTTGACCAGTTCTCTTGAGTACTCCACCTTCAACGTATTGAAGAGGAAAAACATGACCGGGCCTTCCAAGATCATCAGCTTTGGTTTTATCGTCAATTAAAGCAAGAATCGTGTTTGATCTATCCTGGGCGGATATCCCCGTCGTAGTGCCACGAAGCGAATCCACAGAAATAGTGAAAGCAGTACTGAGTCTGGCCGTATTCTGTTGAACCATTAACGGAAGATTGAGTCTCTCCAACTTGTCTGCCAACATAGGAACGCAAATAAGCCCTTTCCCATATGTAGCCATAAAATTGATTGCTTCAGGGGTGACTTTCTCCGCAGCCATGGTAAGATCACCCTCATTTTCGCGATCTTCATCATCGACAATTATCACCATTCGGCCCAATTTAATGTCTTCTACTGCTTCTTCTATGGTAGCTAAAGGCAATCTACATTCCCCTTTGTGACATTATCATTTGTAACTATCAACTACACTTTCAACGTACTTGGCAATCATATCCACTTCCAAATTAACTAAATCCCCCACACTTTTAACTCCCAAAACTGTGTGGTCACCTGTATAAGGAATCAATGTTATGGAAAAAGAACTATAGGCGCATTCTACAACTGTGAGGCTAACGCCGTCCACGCAGACAAACCCTTTTTGAACTATATATTTCATGACGTCTGAAGGAACTTCAAATTCCATTATCTTAGCTGTCCCATCGCCCACGATTTCTTTAATTAAACATGTACAATCCACGTGTCCTTGTACCAAATGCCCACCTATGCGATCTCCCAACCGAGTAGATCGCTCTAAGTTCACCCAATCTCCCTCTTTCAATAAACCAAGATTGGTTTTTCTAATGGTTTCTGGAACCACATCAACTTTAAAAAAATCACTTGTACGTTCCGTGACCGTTAAACACGCTCCATTAACACTGATGCTTTCCTTAACTTTCAAATCTTCTAAAACCAAATTAGAGTGGACAGTTAAAACCCCTTCTTTAAAAGAAACGACCTTTCCTTTATCTTCAACAATACCGCTAAACACTACTACTCCTTACTACAATATCCCGTCAATAAAAAGTCTTCATCGATTCTTTTTAATTCAACACCTACCAGTCTATCAACTTCACTCATATGATAAGCCCCTCTGCCACCAACCACCCCTTTAGAAGAACCTCCAATAATAATTGGGGCGAGGAAAGCATAAACCTTATCCACCAGCCGTTGGTCAAACAACGATCCTAATAAGGATGATCCTCCTTCCACCAAAACCGAAGTAACAGACATATCTCCCAGATATTTGAACAATGCATCAAGATCAACCCCACTTGAATTTGATGGGAAAGTTTTAACGGAAACACTATCAGGAAATTCGGGATGAGTATCACTCTTACAAGTGGCTATCAGTGTTTTAGCATCGCGATTACAAATTGAACTAGTTACAGGAG
Source organism: uncultured Dehalococcoidia bacterium (assembly GCA_964620395.1). Classification (GTDB taxonomy): domain Bacteria; phylum Chloroflexota; class Dehalococcoidia; order Lucifugimonadales; family UBA826; genus CAZUHE01. The sequence goes on along the minus strand of CAZUHE010000083.1, from coordinate 2,044 downwards.
TGCGCATATTAGAATCGACTACCACTCTCAAAGGCTGAGTGAACCCTTCAGGGAGAACCCCGTCCCTCGCAGTCAGTTTTGGATCATCCGTTAATACAGTATTTATACCAACCATTACAGCGTCAGAGTGTGAACGTAACTGATGAACGCGTTCCCTGGCTTTTCTGCCAGTTATCCATTTGGATTCGCCAGACACAGAGGCGATTTTACCATCTAGACTCATTGCAAATTTTGCAATAACAAGTGGGCGACCTGTACGCATCAGCGTAAAATGAGGTGCCATTACATTAAGAGATTCTTTCTCATTTAAGCCAACGGACACCTCCAATCCCGCATCTTTCAGATTATTAACTCCTCCCCCGTCTACATTTGGGTTGGGATCCAATACAGAAACATAAACATTCTTAACCCCGGACTTTATTATTGAGGTAGTGCAGGGTGGAGTTCTGCCAAAATGACAACAAGGTTCGAGAGTAACGTACATATCTGACCCAGAAGCCTTATCACCGGCTTGGTTGAGAGCAACGATTTCAGCATGCGGCCCTCCGGGTGGCCCGGTCCATCCCTCTCCAACAATATTGCCTTCCTTCACAATAACTGCACCAACGGCTGGATTAGGAGTAGAAACACCCAAGGATTGTTCGGAAAGAGCAATAGCTCTTTTCATAAAACTCAAGATCAATCTCTCATAAAATCTTGGTGTATTTTGCTCGCCGTTGCATCGGTCTGTCCTTGGTATTTACTACCTAATTCGGGAGACCCGTAAGGATGTTCCGCTGGGGTAGTCAGTTGAACATAAGATAATTGACCGATCTTCATCCCGTAATAAAGCGTGATGGGCAAATTAGCGACATTGCTGAGCTCCAAAGTTAAATGACCTTTAAATCCTGGATCTACATACCCAGCTGTAGAATGTATCAATAAACCCAAACGGCCCAGGGAACTTTTCCCTTCCACACGCGCAACCAAATTATCGGGCAATTCTATGTGCTCAAGTGTACTACCCAAGACAAATTCCCCAGGATGTAAAATGAAAGGCACGTCATCTTCAATTTCAACTTTCTCAGTTAGATCATCCATCCCTTTTCGAACATCAATGAATGGTAATCTAGAGTTTCGGAAAACCAAGAATCCTCTATCAAGATGCACGTCGACACTAGCAGGTTGAATGGCATTTACGCCCAGTGGATCAATGACTATTCGACCTGCTGCTATCTCTTCTTTAATAGTTCGATCGCTTAGAACCATATTTTCTCCCAAACTTAACCCTGAAAGAATTTATTTTCTGCACAGGGTTTATTAATAATTAACTACGTAAAACAAAATTGATTCTATCAATTTGCCACAAGCTACTGCAAAAATACTAATAATTCAAAGAAAACACGATGTTAACGGTTAAAGAAACATTTAATTGGCCGCTGCTGATAGGACTTGATTCAGCCATAGCCATTGACCTCATACCGAACTCCATAGAATCTTGTGAACGAATCGAGACCGGACCAATCTCTGATAATGATAGCAAAGGACCCAGTGACACGTCAGCAAGGGCAGCGTAATGTTTAGCCTTCTCAAAAGCATCTTTGACTGCCTGTTCTCTCAAAGTATTCATATGGTCACTAGGGTCTTCAAGGGTGAAATTGATACTGTTAATCCTAATGTCGTCCCCTCCAGATTCCGCAGCACTGTCTATTATCTCACCTACCTTTTCTAGATCTCTGATCTTCGCAGATATCTCATTGTTGACCACATACCCACTAAGAACTTGTTTACCCGTCGGTCTCCCATTGACGATAGTTTCCTGATATTCGTACCTAGGATAGATGCTAAATCGAGTGGTTTTTATATCCAGTTCTTTAACCCCTTTCTTTCTTAATGTTCCCATAAGAGAATCCATAGACTTTGCCGCCCGCGATCGAGCTTTTTTTACAGAAACAGCAAAAGCCTCAACTCCCAAATTAAGCAACACCAGATCGGGTTCAGTAGCAATTGATGAGGCACCAGTGACAGAAATTCCTTCCGAATATGAATTTGGAGACGCAGATAC
>CAZUHE010000082.1:1755-5842 GCA_964620395.1 uncultured Dehalococcoidia bacterium | reverse complement strand
ACCGTTTCAAAATTCGGCATTTCTAATTCCAACTTATTAACAAAATCATTCTTTACAGAAGATTTATTATCTACAATCCACTTCATAGAAGCAGCCATGGAGAATGTCATTCCATCAATTTTCTCGATTATATCCGCTCGATTGGGAAAAAGTTGCATCGCAGCATAAGTCGGCGTTGAAGCCCTCATGTCAGCAACCAAGTCAGCGATAGTCCAATCAGTTTCATGCCCAATACCAGTAACCACAGGCACATTGGAAGCAAAAATAGCCCGAGCAACTATTTCTTCGTTGAAAGGCCATAAATCTTCCGGTGATCCTCCACCTCTAGCTAAAACTATGGCGTCCACTTGTTCCATTCCCATACGCTTTACTGCATCAGATATCATTTCTGCCGCATCTTCCCCTTGAACCAAGGTATGTGCAAGTTTCAGAAGTGCTTCCGGATATCTCACAGAGACGGTGCGCTTTATGTCTTCCCAAGCTGCTGAATCTTCTGAAGTCACCACGCCGACAACATTAGGATATGCAGGAAGAGTTCGTTTTCTTGATTCGTCAAACAAACCTTCAGCTTCAAGTCGATGCCTTATCTTTTCAAATTGAGCCTGGATAGATCCAATACCCGCCGGTTGCACCAATTCTGAAACCAACTGTAACCTACCCTGATTCGGATATACGGAAAATCTCCCAAAAACAAACACTTCCTGACCCATTTCCACATAATCCGAACCATGTCCTCCTCTAAAAATAACACTATCCAAAATTGCTTCTGAATCCCTTATAGAAAAATAGCAATGGCCAGAAGAGGCTTTTGAAACTCTGGATACTTCACCTAAAACGCAAACGTCGTTAAGAACATCATCCATTCGAATGATAGAGTTCAAATGTTCTATGGCTTGGGATACGGATAGGACCATTTTAAATCACGCTCTAGAAACATATTCTCCTGTTCGAGTATCGACTTTTATGGTGTCACCCTCATCAACAAAAAGAGGCACTTGAAGTTCAAACCCTGTTTCCAATTCTGCCAATTTTGTAGCACCCTGAGCGGTATCACCTTTAACTCCAGGGGGCGAGGTTATCACTTTCAGATCGACGTTCAATGGTAATTCCAATGAAATAGGAAGTTCATCGAAGAAAATGAGATCAATCTCCGTTTGCTCTATTATGAAATCGACAGCCTTACCAATCTGATCTCCAGACATCGGAAATTGTTCAAAAGATTCAATATCCATGAAATAGTAGTGATTATCATCGTTGTAAATATATTGAGCTTTTCTTCTTTCGACAGATGCTGGGTTGAAACTAACGTCATAACCAGAGAATGTTTTGTCCACCACTCTCCCTGTCTTCAAATTCCTAAAACGAATTCTCATCACAGGGGCTCTTTTTTGCATCTTGCTACGCTCATAATCTACTACGGAATAAGGTTCACCATCCATCTCAATGGACATGCCCTTCTTCAATTCACCATAGTTAATAGTCATTATTTATCTCCCTCTAATTATCGCAAAAAGAATTACAAAGTATACAAAACGAGTTGAAATGCCAGAAAACACTCAAACTAGTCCATCAATTTTAGAAATCATATTTTGAGGAGTTAGTCAGTAATCTGGCTGATTTACTTTCCATTACCATCATATCTTCTAAACGTACGCCTCCCCATCCGGGAAGATATATGCCAGGCTCCACTGTGAATACTGATCCAATCTCAACACATTCATCAGAGTTCTTGGTCAACATGGGTTTTTCATGAACTTCTAAACCGACTCCGTGACCCAATCCATGACTAAAAAAATCGCCATACCCTCCTTCTGAAATAACGTTCCGGGCAATAGCATCAACTTCCGAACCTTTCATACCATACTGAACCCTTTCTTCTACTGCCAATTGCGACTTTAATACTAAGCTGTATATTTCCTTGAATTTCTCAGTAACTTCGCCTACCTGGAAAGTCCTCGTCAGATCACTACGGTAACCCATGTAAACAGCTCCCATATCTATGACCACCATATCCCCATTTGTTATAACTCGATCACTTGGGCTATGATGCGGCATTGCTGAATTTTCTCCAACCCCGACAATAATGTCGAAGGCAAGAGATTCTGACCCCAAGTCCTGCATCAAACGTTCCAATTTGTTCGCCACATCCAATTCCGTCATTCCACTTTTTAATAAATTTCCAACTGTAGACATCGCCTCATCCGCAATTTCTACCGCTTTTTCTATGTATTTTATTTCTTCACTTTGTTTAACTGACCTAAGTTTTTCAATCACATAATTTTCGGGTATTAAACTGACCAATCCGTCCAGTACAGACATAATGTCTGTATAAGTTTTATGAGAAATATCATGAAACTCAAACACAAGCTCTTTGGCTCCGCACCCCATCAGAGAATCAGCGAGTGATCTATGTCCTTGAGACAAAAGAACGACATTTGTATCCAGACACTCTCTTTCCGCCTGTAACAAATAACGTGAATCTGTGAAAAGTAAAAGAGTCTCATGTGTAACTAAAAGGTATCCATTACTACCCGTAAATCCACACAAGTAACGACAGTTCGCACGTGAAGTAATGAGCATCGCATCTCTATTCTCTTCGCCTAGGAGGCATCTTAATTTGCAAATACGACTTTTGTAAATTTCGTCCAAGTCTCTTTTATGTTCCCTTTAAATGTTGGAATATTAATTCAATAGCGTACCCATATCCTCGCCACCCCAACCCTGCTACCTGACCAATAGAAAGAGCGGTTATAACAGATTTGCTTCTGTATTTTTCTCTTGAGTACACATTGGATATATGAACCTCAACCACCGGTAATTTTGCATCTGTAAGCGCATCACTCAAAGCGTGACTATAATGAGTTAATGCGCCAGCATTAATTATAATACCGGCACTATCACTTACATTATCTTGGATATATTTTATGATATCCCCTTCAGAATTTGACTGAAAAGAGCTTATGCTAACGCCCAACATTTCAGATGTTTCTCGACAGTATTGGAGAGCATCACTGAGGGTCTTAGTTCCGTAATAATCAGAATCACGATTACCTAGTATATTCAAATTCGGGCCGTTTATTACCAATATGTTCACAATATCTTTATCCAGTAAATATTTTACAAAGGGTCATTGTTTGCCAAAAGGATGAGCCGACATATAACTTTGTTTCACTCTCGGTCCTGTTACATGGAGGTACGTTTCTGTTGTAACAGGACTAGCATGGCCTAATAGATCCTGAACAACTCTCAAGTCTGCTCCTCCGTCAATCATATGAGTTGCAAAAGTGTGACGAATCATATGTGGATGAACATCTTTCCCTAAACCTGCACTTACCGAGTATTTTTTCGTCCTTGACTGTATAGAACGCACGGATAAGCGATTGTTTTTCTGTGATAAGAAAAAGGCATCCTCTTTCTCCTCTGAAGGGATTTGCGACTTTCTCATGTCAAGATAATTTACCAAAGCCACCTTGGCTGGTATCCCAAATATAACTACTCGTTCTTTCGAACCTTTTCCTAGAACTTTTGCCTGTTTATATTCTATATCAACATCACCCACATTAAGGCCTGACATTTCTCTTACTCTAATGCCACTGCTATAGAATAATTCAAACATCGCAATGTCCCGCAATTTCACAGATTCAGAACAAGTGTACTCTTGAACTGCCCGAAAAAATCTTTCAACTTCCTCTATGGACAGGAATTTAGGTAATTTCTTGCCTTTTCTGATTACAGAATAACGAGGCACGGGATCCTCTTGCAGATATCCTCGTTTGATCATCCATTTAAAAAGACCCCTTAAGACTGATAATTTTCTTACTACACTGGCCCTCTCATAGCCTAAATTGGTAAGCCATGAAAGGTATGTTCTCACAGCATCTCTATCAAATTTACTAAGAACTTTAATACTCGTGCTGTCAAGGAAATCGCCGAGAGTGAGCAAATCACTTTTATAAGTGTTCTCGGTAAATGGAGATAACCCTTTAACTCCTACCACATATCTTAAATATTCATCTTTTATGTGGTCAAAATCATCGTCTATCATGAACCCACATTACCCGCATATTTGAGATATTACAATCAATTA
>CAZUHE010000082.1:0-1655 GCA_964620395.1 uncultured Dehalococcoidia bacterium | reverse complement strand
GCTTTACATTTAGGACAGGTTACACCGATCAGTAAAGGCAAGATGTTTTTACATTCCGGAAATCCCGTGCATCCTAGAAATCTCCCATATCGACCTGTTTTTATCGCCATAGGGTTTTCACATTTTTCACAAAATGTATCGGTGATCTCTTGCAATAATTTCCGGTCAACTCTAGTACCCGTTTCAATGACCTTCTCTACAGTCTCATCAAAAGGCTTGTAAAAATCCAAAAGCATAGGATTCCACTTCAAAATTCCATTTGCGACTTCATCAAGACCTTTTTCCATATTAGAAGTAAACCCAATATCCATTATTTTTTCAAAGTTATCAACAAGATAGTCAGTAACCACATTTCCCAAAATAGTAGGCTGAAACCTACCTCTTTCTGAAATGACATAGTCACGGTCCTGTATCGTACCCATTATGGTTGCATATGTACTTGGTCTTCCTATTCCTTCTTTCTCTAAGTTCCTTATCAAGGAAGCTTCCGTAAAACGTGGAGGCGGTTGAGTAAAGTTTTGTTCAGGATTTATTGCACTCAGAACTAATGATTGATTTATATCTAATTGTGGCAATCCTTGATCTTCATCATTATCTTCTTCCTGATCATCAACCCTCTCTGTGTAAAGAATTCTAAAACCGTCAAATTTCAGTACAGACCCGGCAGCTCTAAACCCATACTCAGATCCTGTATCACATGCATCGACTTTTATATCAATGACGGTTCTGTCATAAATTGAGTCGGACATTTGACTGGCTACCATTCGTCGCCATATAAGCTGATAAAGCCTATGCTCATCAGGTTGCAAGTAAGACTTTAAAGAATCTGGGGTCCTTGCAATCGAGGTTGGCCTTATCGCCTCATGTGCTTCTTGGGCTCCTTGAACTCTCCTCGAATAACTCCGAGGTTTGTCGGGCGCATATCTACTGCCATAAGTACTTCTCACGAACTCTAACGTCTCATTCAAGGCCGTTTGTGAAACATTAGTTGAATCTGTCCTCATATATGTTATTAACCCGACTTCTTCAGATTCACCAATTTCCTTTCCTTCATACAATCTTTGGGCAATTGACATGGTTCTTGAAGCGGAAAATCTTAATCTTCGAGAAGATTCTTGTTGAAGAGTGCTAGTGATAAACGGAGGTGAAGGTCTCCTCTTTGCCTCTTTCTGTGTGAAATTCGTCACAGAGAAGTTTCCAGATCGCACATCTTTCTCAATTGACAAAGCTTTCTCTTCATTAGGAATTACAAGACTATTATCACCATTTAGTGATATCAAATTAGCCTTAAAAGATTGACTTTTGTTTCCATTCATAATGGCTTCTATCTTCCAAAATTCCTCGCTCACAAAAGCCTGGATTTCTTTTTCTTTGTCCACAACCATACGAACAGCAACGGACTGTACTCGCCCAGCAGACAGCCCTGTCTTCACCTTACGCCATAAAACAGGACTCAAGCGATAACCAACTAATTTATCCAATAAACTTCTAGCTTGCTGAGCGTCCACCAGATCAATATCCAAATCGCGGGGATGATCAAAGGCTTCTTGTATCGCTGATTTGGTTATTTCATGGAAAACTACTCTTTTAACCTTGCTTGAATCAATCGAAGCGGCTTCCATCAAGTGCCACGAAATCGCCTCTCCTTCCCGATC
>CAZUHE010000081.1:0-5891 GCA_964620395.1 uncultured Dehalococcoidia bacterium | reverse complement strand
CCCTTTGTAGTTGCTTCTTCAACTAATTTATTATGGGCTTGATCAAATCTTTCTGTTACCCCAGTTGTATGATCAAAATACTTACCCCATGCGATAATGAAGTTCTCAGGCCCCCAACCTAATATAGGCCTCTCCTTTGCTCCTAAAATTCCTGCTTGCCATGTATGCCATCTACTTATTAGAGATTCATCATTCAGATTAAATTGAGCAACTCTTTGAGTAATCGGATTGGTCTGAGCAACTTTCTTTACCATTGATTGCTCTTTGAATCCCAGAAAAACTCCTACAACGATGAGCATAAAAATCAAGATACTAAGGCATATTGGGCGAAGTGGCCGATATTTTCCCGCAAAGGTGTAATAAACACAAATATAAATACTAGCTACGCCTAGTCCAAGAAGAGCGCCTCTAGTTCCACTTAATGCAAGTGTGTAGGTATTTACCGCAATCGCGGCGAGATAAAACAGTATCCAATATGAAAATGATTTTTTGAAATTGGAATATCTTTGATCAATTCTGGTGTTTTTCCTGCGATTCCTGGTTTGCCTACCACCTCTTGTTTTGAATGACGAACTTTTTACTTTATTATTGCCTAACGCCCAACACATTAATGCTCCTGAAATCAAGATGTTGATAGTGCAATAAGCGCCTACATAGGTTGCATTTCCGAGGCTTGATTCAATCCTGGTACTTTGAGATATTATGCCGACGATCGACATGAGCGATTCTATCCCAAAGTACTGGCCCAAACCTATGATGGACACCAGGATGCTCACCCCCAAATTAAAGGATAAAGCCCATATCCAGTCGTTTGCGGTACGGAAAACAGAAGTGATCATTATAGAAAATGCTAGCCAGTGTGTTAGATCAATAAGGCCTTGCATTCGTTCATATGTGGACCAAAAACTGACATTTAGGCTGACACCAAATATGGATGATATTGTCGCTATCAAAATATATATTGAGAGAGCAATAAATACGGGACTTTTTCTTGGTCTGTAATCTTTGGATAAAATTACAACAGGTACCCATAAAATTATGGCGAATTCTATCAATATACGAGAGAAAACCGCCTTGCCTACAACAAATGGGAAATAGGTTGATGTAGTAACAATTAATGGCATGAATAGTGTACAAATCAATAATATTCGGAGGCACAAAACTAAAATTGTATGAATTGATTCGCTGTTCAGTTCGCTTGTTTTTGAGTTCATAAGCTGCGTATGAGGTTAAGTATTCAACTTTGCCGATATCAAGGTTAATGTATCAAAACACCATTATAATTAATTTGTGACGGTAGAATCGATACTTTTTGGACGTCCACAAATATTGGTGTTGGAATTCTCGGGATGAAAGGCACATGAGTTAATTACGTGAAATGCCGATTCCTTTCCAGATGTTAGGTTTATCATTATGGTCTATATTGCCTTGTAAAAATTTTAGTGGAAAATAATAGCGATATCATAGACAGGGCTGCGTTAACTTAATATGAAAGAATCCTTAAACGAAAAATTGGAAAACAGGACTGCCAATATAGCCGTTGTGGGCTTGGGATATGTTGGTTTGCCTATAGCTTTGGCCTTTTCTGAACGTGGTTTCAAGACATTTGGGATCGATGTAGATTCAGATAAATTGAATATGCTTAGCGCTGGTGAATCTTATGTTAGTGATATTGAAGGCAGTAGGATATCTAATGCGCTTAGAAAAACTGAAGTTTCGGCTTTGGAGCTTTTTGGGGATTTCAACTGCATAAGACATTGTGATGCTGTTATAGTTTGTGTTCCCACGCCCCTTAGTAAATCAAGTGAACCCGACATGGGTCACGTGATATCTGCTTTCGAAAGTTTTTCACCATATTTACATTCTGAAATGGTTGTCTCCTTGGAAAGTACGACCTACCCTGGTGCGACAGAAGAAGTGATTCTGCCACTTATTGAAAATCATATTGACTCTGATTTGGTTATTGGTGATGGTTTTTATTTAATATTTTCGCCGGAGAGAATTGATCCAGGAAGAGATGATTGGACTTTGACAAACACCCCTAAAGTTGTGGGAGGAGTTACATCACAATGCTTAGAGGTAGGAAAAGTTTTGTATGGAAGTATTGTCGATAGTATCGTACCTGTATCTAGTACTACAGCAGCGGAAACAGTCAAATTGCTTGAAAACACGTTCCGTATGGTCAATATAGCTTTAGCAAATGAGATGGCACTTATTTGTGATAGATTGGGACTTGATGTGTGGGAGGTGATTCAATCGGCTAGTACGAAGCCATTTGGTTTTATGCCCTTCTACCCTGGACCTGGTATAGGAGGACACTGCATACCAGTGGATCCAAAATATCTCGCATGGAAATTAAAAATGTTGGATTATGATGCAAGATTAATTCATGCTTCTGAAGCTATAAATTTAACTATGCCACATTTTGTTGTTGAAAAAACCAAGAAGGCACTTTACGAAAAAGGCGTTAAAATAAAAGACGCTAAGTTACTAATTTTAGGAGTGGCATATAAAGCTGATGTGGGTGATGTGAGAGAATCTCCTGCGATTGAAATAATGCAAGAATTCCTATTGATAGCAAGGGACGTGCAGTACAACGACCCTTATGTTGACAGACTGGAACTTGATGGGACCTCCTTCCAATCAACAGCGCTGGATAAGGATTTTCTAAGTACAAGAGATGTTGTTGTCATAGTTACTGATCATAGTGAATATGACTATGGAGAAATAATGAAGTCCTCAAAGTTGATTATTGACACACGGAATGCGATAGAGCCAATCCGTGATACACAATGCATGGTCGTGAAACTTTAGGGGTTCAGAAGCTTCTGTATGATCTTTGTTGAAATAAGATCAAAATGTTCTCCTAGATTCGGTTTATAAGGTTGTTTGATTTGCTGAAACATGGACTTACCATATTTTCACTGACTAACTCAGACTATTTGTCTGAACGTACTGCTAATCGGGCCGGTGGATCTGAAAGACAATTGCTATACACAGCCGTCGCGACTCATGCTGAGGGAGCTGATGTAGAACTCGTCACTGTTAATCTAGAAGGTAATCCAAGTTCCATGTTAGAAGGCATATTGGTAAAGAATTTGTGGTCAACTAAGGCTAATTGCCTTTCAAAAATTTTTAACATGACCAGATCATTAATAGGTGCCAAGAAGGTAATTTATATCAGAGGTATCTCTTTGGTGCATGCAATGATAATAATTGTTTCTAGGATGTTTGGGCGAAAGGTATTATTGGGTATGACATCGGACGTGCAGTGCGCAAAAAACAGTTCCGCTTTTGAGAATATTGTCAAAGCCCTAGCTATTAAATTCTCTACCAAAGTCATAGCACAAACGAAAAAGCAACAAAATCTTATTGATACGCATTTCAGTAAATACAGCGTAGTTTTTTACAATGTTATTAATTCGCAATTGTTCGGACATGCTCAGCCTTTTCAGGAGTTTTTAAATCGGGATATAGATGTGTTGTGGCTGGGTACTATAGAACCCAAAAAAGGACTGGACCGCTTGTTGGATATTGCTGGCCAAATGCCTGATAAAGCTTTTACGGTTATTGGAGATTCAAGCCTAAACTCTGTTGATTACGCCACCAAAATAGTGTCACAACTGGAAATACGCCCAAACATATCTTATGAAGGATTTGTTCAGCCTTCGAATATAGGGTCTTATATAAAACGTGCCAAGCTGCTTATTAATACATCTATCTCTCTGGGATCAGATTTGACCAAAGAAGGCTTTCCCAATGTTTTTCTAGAAGCTTGGTTGTTTGGTACCCCAGTGATTTCAATGTCAATCGACTTAGATGGATTGATATCTTCAAAAGAATTAGGAGTATTCTCAAAGACAATTCAAGAATCTCAAAAGGAGATCGAGGTGCTTTTGGGAGATCAAAACCGATGGGAATTAATGTCCCGCAATGGAAGAGATTTTGCCGATTCAAGGGATGCGGCAAACAAAAGCGTTCGCAAACTTTTGGTTGATCTTATGGAAATACAAGCAAAATAATACCTAGCAGTCATTATTGGGGTGTGATGCAGTTATGATATATCTTTTCCAAAGGCAGCTCCCTGCCTATCGAATCCCTATGTTGAGATATTTAAATGAAGAATTGTCTGGAGATTTGATAGTTTTCACTTCGATGCCTAACATACCACGAGATAGCGTTAACAAGTTAGGTTTTGCGGTAAGAGCGGTACCCCAAAAAGATTTTATGGGGGCAAGTTTTTCCTTGCAAGATGTTACAAAAGTCGTGGATGCAGGAAGAAACACTCATAAGGTTTCAGCTGTTATTTTGGAAGCCTCATTGCGCAATATTAATCTTTTTCCAAACTTAATTGCATTGAAACGTCGAAAAATACCTGTGATTCTTTGGGGCCATGCGGGTAGTAGAAGAAGGGATATGGTTCGTAGCAAAGATCCTAGAGATCTGGTTTTCAAGATGGCTATAAAAAGGGCGGATGCTTTTATTACCTACACAGAGAATGACCGACATAGGTTGGAGCGAATTGTTGGTGAAGGAACTATTTTTACTGCGAGAAATACCATTGATGCGACTGCGTTAACTAAGTTAAAAGATAATTGTGAACGGGATGGGAAAGAGAATATAAAAAATCGATTGGGTTTATCAAAAACGTACTATATATGTTACATAGGGAGGTTGTTGAAAGAAAAAAGAATCGATATTTTTTTGAGAACTTTACGCTTTTTACAGGAAAAGGGCTTGGATATAGGGGCAATCATAATTGGAGAAGGACCATTATTGACAGATTTGAAATTATTGGGTGCCCGATTAGATGTCAAGCATGTTCATTGGATGGGTAGAATTGATTCACATTCAGAATCGGCACCATTTCTTTATGCGAGTGACCTTCAATTAATACCGGGTGCCGTAGGATTGTCTTTTAATCATGGGTTAGCTTTTGGCTTACCATTGGTGACTTGTGTTCCAACCAAAGATGGGCCCTTTCACGGACCAGAAATTGATTACATGGTTGAAGGCTCTACGGGGGCTATGGTTGACTCTAAAAATGTAGAAGACATAGCGGAAACCGTTAATGAGGTTATTCAGAAGTTACCCCACTATAAAAAGAAATCACAAAATTACTTTCATACGAAATTAGGGGTAGATTCGTTTTTGGCAGGTTTTATGGATGCGATTCATTTTGTTGATAACGAGGTTTCACTTTAAAAAGCATGTTGAAATTAGCATTTTTCTTACCGAACTCCTCAGGGTATCAAGATCGCATAGATATGTTGAAGAAACTTAGTTATGGTGACATTGATGTTACCTTGATTATCGGATTGCTGGATAGAGATATACCGAGTACAGAATCTGGGAATTTTAGAGTTGTTTCGGTAGGTTTTTCTCCTGGGAATAGGATCATTAATCTCCTGAAAACCTATTGGGCTTTGAAAAGACTTCACAAAATGTACGAATTTGATGTGATCCACGATACATATGGAAATTTTCTCATTTACTTCTTTACCACTTTTAGAAAATCAACTAGACCGGTATATGTAAGTTCCTTCTATGCGCTAGAAAAATGGCGAATTGAGAACGTATGGAGACCTTCTGGTCGCAATAGATTCCATCTCCTTTTTAGAAAAAGTACATTGAGAACCTTTATTGGTGAGTTCATTCAATCAAAATTGAGCAAAATTTGCGATCATGTTGTTCTACAAGCTCCAGGACTTGTAGAAAGGTTGTTAATGTATGAAGATATGGCACCTTCGAAAGTCAGTGTTCTGGTAAATAGTGTAGATGTGAATTATTGGAAGCCGACTAATAATCGGGCCGAATTATCTTCCTTCGGCAATGGATTGTTGAAAATTCTATATATACCGCAAAGGGCTATGGATGGACTCGATTCAACT
>CAZUHE010000080.1:0-5907 GCA_964620395.1 uncultured Dehalococcoidia bacterium | reverse complement strand
CTTTCACATCTTTTGCCGGACGACCTACATCCAAACACGGAAGGGTATTCAATAATGGCAAAAAAGATATCTGAGTTTATACAACCCTACATATAGGCAATATTGCTCAACAAACTCATCAGGAACTAATAGTGTTTATTTCAAATACCTGAATACGGTGCCTGTTACTCTCAGTAACATACAGACAGCCATCCGAGTGAATAGTCATAGACATAGGGGCCCAAAAATATTCCTCTATGTGACCAGATACTTCATGCCTATCTTCTGGGTTTACGTATGGGATATCAGTTTTATGAAGGTTTGTTCTGGATCTAGACTCTGCTTCTTCTAAGTTACCAACTAAAAATTCTTCAGCCCATGGAGATAGATTTGCGGATCCCAGATGTGATTGTATGAAACGACCCTCGGAATCGAGTACTTGTATTCTTTCATTACCCCAATCGCATACATACATGCGACCCTGATCATCTGATATCGCATGGGAAGGTCTTATAAATTGTCCATTTCCAGAACCTCTTTCCCCATGTGAAGCTAAAAAATCTCCTTCCTGAGAAAACAAGCAAATCCTGTCATTAGCCCAGTCAGCTACGTAGAGATAACCGTCAGATCCTAAACTAATTTTCCATGGCATGTTTAATATATCTGATCCGCCAATTGACCTAATAAACTCTCCATTCAAAGAAAATACTTGGATCCTATTGTTATATGTATCTGAAACAAAAATCTCCGCTTCATCATTAATAGCAATTCCAGAAGGAGCGTCAATTTCCCCTTTTCCAGAACCGGGTGTTCCAAATTCACCCAAAAAGACGCCATCCTTAGAAAAAATAATTATCTTATTCAGATGTTCATCAGCGACAAACACTCGGCCATCAGAGGAAAGGCAGATTGATGAGGGCCACATGAACTCCCCGATACCTGATCCAAACTTTCCCCAATCACCATGGAATTCATCCGCAACATCACAAATCGTCACCCTCATTCCTCTGCCGCCTCCTCCTGCCTCCAGTGATCTATTTAAAACATATATTTTGCCATCGGAAGTGAAGGCTGAGTCATTAGGGTAATAGAACCCTTTTCCTCCTAAATCCATGGTCGTCATCCCAATGGTTCTCTGGTAATTCAGTATTACATTAGAGTCGCTAACAACCATTTTCCCGTCCTTGAGAGCCGGCCATTATTGTTTGCCTATTAAAATTCAACATCTCTGAAAATCAGGGGAAGTAGCAATGATTCTGATCATTTGGTTGACAAGGTCCGCATCACGGAGATTCTCGTCTTCTGAAATGGATTTCATCACCCCTTTCACTGTTTCACTAACATAGAAATATCCCATAGCATTAAGACAACTTTCAGACATTTCTTGTGACTCGTGATCATTCAACACATATTGAATCATATTCCTTACACCTGGCATTTTGGAATTACCGAGCTGTTCGGAAGCGAAATTAATTCTCTCCATCAGAGATCCAGTCTCAATCCATTCGTCACCCTCATGCCATCCCTCGACACTAGGGGGATTGTGCAAATATTGCCCCATGTATCTCATCTTAACTATGTGCTCACCTACCTCACGTCTTGGCCGATCCAATTGCCCTGAAAGGCGAAGCACTCCAACAACAAGCTCTGCAGGGCTCTTCATTCTTTTATATCGTGCTGACTTGGATTTAAAAAAGTCAGATTTGAACAGTGTCGTCAACATTGCTGCTATCGAATGATCACTTTCGAAATACGCATGAGCCAGGATTTCAATAGCTTCCGGGTTTTTTGGTGGAACATCTTTCCAAGACGATACGGGAACTTCATCTTCAACAAAAAAACTGTACATATGACGGGCGATAAATTTAGCGGTTGATTCCTGTTCACAGATTATTTTTATAACGTCCTCACCTTCAAAGTTTCCTTCCTGACCCAGAAAAGTCTTACCCTCATAGTCATGGTCGTTCTCATTAAATTCAAAATGCCATGAAATACGTCCATATGGGAAATCTGAATCTCTCTCAGATCTCATTACCATATATTCAGTGTTACCTATGCTCCACCCAGTAAAAGACCTAGCAGCCTCCTTGATATCTTCTTCACTGTAGTTACCAACGCCCATTGAAAACAACTCAAGAAGTTCACGTCCATAATTTTCATTAATGGAGCCTTTATGGTTTTCTTGATTATCTAACCAAACAATCATTGCCGGGTCTTTGGACAACTCAACTAAAAGATCATCAAATTTCCCCAAGGCTTTTCGGCGAAACATATCAACTTGGCTGGAAAGAACTTTGCCATGAACTACCTTAGGATATCCTGTAGCAAAAACCCCGTGCCAAAATAGTGTAATTTTCTCCTCAAGAGGTGCGTCTGTTGTAACCATCCTGTATAGCCAATAACAAGCAGGGCCTTCAAGGCTCATCATGCCAGAGTGTTCATAATGGAACCTTCTAACAAGATGATCCCCCATCCAGGAAACATTTTCAGGATAAACCAAGTCTTGGACTATATCATCATATGACTTGCATGCCAGTTCATCAATTTCATTGGATGTAGCACCAAACCCCGCCCTTCTCATGAGATGCGCTATCAATTCACGTTGCTCTTTCTGATCTATGCTATTTTTACCCAAAATATCACCTGTTCAAATAATGGAATCTCTACTGATTCCACATAATATCCCCAAAACCTCATAAATTTTTGATCTTGATTTCGTTCATGTTATTTTATAAGCCATCAAGAAGATGATATCAAGATAACATCTACGAAACGACGTTTGAGTAGATATAGGAGTTTTCCACTAATGACTACGATTGGGAAAAGATGCAGCAAATTAGGACCTAACCTGATTCACCGATCTATTCAAGATGGGACTATGGAACCAAGATTCAACAAAGAGCACGTTGAGTTACTAGTTATAGAACCATGGGGGACAGATGGATTAAGGGTAAGAGCAACTATTTCTGATAATTTGACTAATGATGATTGGGCACTATCAGAACCGATACATAATCCTACTTCAAACATAGTCATAACTGATACAGAAGCAATTATACGAAACGGCAATATTTCAGCGAGAATCAGTGACACACGAGTCCAACAAGCCCATATTGAAATTTATAGACATACCGAAAATGGTGAAAAAAAGGTGATCCTATCGGAAAAACATTATGTTGTGAACGCTCACAACCCTGGCACCAGAACTTACAAAACTTCCGATAATAATCTCTACGAAACCGAACTGCATTTCGAACCCAAAATTTCAGAGCGCTTTTACGGAATGGGCCTCAATGACACCGGTACCGTTAATTTAAAGGGATGCATTATTGATATGTATCAGCGTCATGTAAAACATGTCGTCCCGTTTGTCGTCTCAACGGAGGGCTACGGATTTCTTTGGAACAACCCGTCACTTGGGAGAGCAGAATTCGGCAATAATCTAACCCGCTGGGTTTCAGAAGGATGCAAACAGATTGATTATTACATTACAGCATCTGAAAACTACCATGATATTCTGGCAAATTACTCCAATGTTTCAGGGCACGCTCCCGAATTCCCATACTGGGCATCAGGCTTCTGGCAATGCAAAAACCGGTATGTCACTCAAGAGGAATTTCTTGACGTAGCCCGTGAATTTAAAAATCGAGGATTGCCATTATCAGTCCACGTAATCGATTTCCTTCACTGGAAAAAACAGGGTGATTGGGCTCTTGATCCTAAATTTTGGCCTAACCCTGAATCAATGGTAAGAGAACTAGATGAAATGGGGGTTCGTATTATGATTTCCCCTTGGACGTTAATAGAAGATGACAGTGAAAACTTTATCCCTATGAGGGATAGAGGACTGTTTACACGTTCTGTCAACGGGAAAAAGGACACCGTCTCTTTCCGTCAAAAAGATGTGCATCAATACGACCCCACCAATCCCGAAGCCGCAAAATATCTCTGGCAAAAGTGGAAACAAAACTATTTTGATTTAGGAATAAAGACATTTTGGTTAGATCCATGTGATGACCTGCACAAAATTCCCGATTATCCCGACGTCATTTTTCACATTGGCAGTGGAACCGAGGTTCATAATTTTTTCCCCGTCGCTCACCAAAAGAATATATATGAAGGTCTGATTAATGCTGGGGAACCAGAGGTGGTAACAATATGCAGAAGTTCCTGGGCAGGGTCACAAAAATACGGGGCCTCGCCGGCAGCCCACGATATCGAATCATCATTTGAGCATCTCGAATCGTATATGAAAGCAGGACTTAATTTATCCATGAGTGGCATCCCGTGGGGAGCCGCGGAAATAGGTGGATTCGTGACCGACAACGACTCCACTGAAGAATTTCAAGAACTGATGATCCGTTGGTACCAGTACGGGGTGTTTACCCCGGTTTTTCGAACCCACGGTAAACGTCCAAGTAACAACAACGAACCATGGAACATTGGTGGTGATACCTACAAACATATAAGGCAATGTCTTTTGCTGAGAGAAGCCTTGCGACCTTACATCATGGAGCAAATGGAGCTCGCCTCTTCAAAAGGCATACCACCCATGAGACCTATGTTTTTTGATTTTCCAAATCAACAAGGACTTTATGACATAGAAGACCAATTTCTCTTTGGGTCAGATTTATTGATTGCCCCAATTCTTCAATACAAAACCAGAGAAAGATCAGTCTACCTACCATCTTCATGTTCTTGGACAAACGTATGGGAAAACAATACCGTTGAGGGGGGTAACCTTATAAATGTTAAAGCCCCAATCGATAGAATACCTGTATTTGTGAATGCTTCCAATGACAGATTAATACAGTTGTTTAATTCCCACACCTTGAAAACAATCTCCAACTTTGAGTAGAGTCACTTAAAACCCTATTGATTCTGAGGAAAAATTAAGGAAAGTAATTTGAAAATAACAAACATAGAAACTTTTGTGGTTGATGCAGGTTGGCGGCCTTGGCTTTTTGTAAAAGTCGAAACGGATGAAGGTATCACCGGATGGGGTGAGTGTAGCGATGGTGCCAATCCTATGGGCATAAAAGGAACCATAGAAGATCTAAAACAAATACTAGTAGGGAAAGATCCAAGAGAATTTGAAAAACGATTCGGAGAAATGTACAGAATGACACGACAGAGCCCCGGTGGAATTGCCTCAAAGGCTATCGCTGGACTTGACTGCGCATTCATAGATATCAAAGCCAGAGCGCTAGGTATATCCGTGGCGGAGCTGTTCGGTGGTCCAACACGAGATAATGTCCGAGTGTACTGGTCACACTGTGGAGGTTCCCGTGTAAGGAATCATGAGTTGATCGGAGTACCTCCACTTCAAACCTGGAACGACATAACTGCCCTTGGAAAAGAAGTCGT
The DNA here is from genome assembly GCA_964620395.1 of uncultured Dehalococcoidia bacterium. Classification (GTDB taxonomy): domain Bacteria; phylum Chloroflexota; class Dehalococcoidia; order Lucifugimonadales; family UBA826; genus CAZUHE01. The sequence goes on along the minus strand of CAZUHE010000080.1, from coordinate 561 downwards.
CGACAGAGGGTTCACAGCATTAAAAACAAACGTTATTGGGCCTGGTGATCCTGCCTTCTGGGTTCGTACCGGAAATGATCAGGTCGCCAGCAGGGGAGTTATCAATCATATCGAAAAATTAATTGGGACTTTTCGGGAAGCCGTAGGTTCTGAAGTAGATATAAATCTTGACCTGAATTTCCATTTCAAGCCTGAGTCATGCCTTCGGATAGCCAAAGTACTGGAACAATTTGACATGCTTTGGCTCGAGATAGACATGTATCAACCTGAAAGCCTAAGGCAGATAAAAGATTCGACAACAACGAGAATCTGCACCGGAGAAAACCTTTTTTATATGAGAGACTACCTACCTTATTTTCAAAATCATGCAGCGGACATGTTTATGATAGACGTGCCCTGGAACGGATTCAGCCAATCCAAAAAAGTCGGAGATTTAGCGGAGGTTTTTCAACATAATGTAGCTCCACATAACTATTACAGCCATTTATCCACTTTTATAAGTGCAACTTTGTGCGCGGTATTACCCAACGTTAGAATCATGGAAATTGATATCGACGACGT
>CAZUHE010000079.1:0-5952 GCA_964620395.1 uncultured Dehalococcoidia bacterium | reverse complement strand
GATGGGATCGGAGAAAATATTCAGAAAACGCGAACCGCTAGGGGAATGAACCAGGGTGAATTAGCCAAACAGGCAGGGGTGGATAGAGCCTATATAAGCTTGGTGGAGAACGGAAAACAAAACCTGACCATGTCAGCTTTGGTTAAACTGGCGGATGCCTTGTCCATACCAGTTTCTAGCATCATCCCTAACGACAATTACCGTCGTTGATCAGGCGCTATTCAGAAATCCTGTGATATTGAATTCTATACTTGATCAGGACTAACCCCGCCGCTATTAGCACAGACATAACCTCTATCATCTGCCCTTGGGCTAGCCAACCGCCAATGATAGCTAAAAGAAAAGCAAATATACCGGTATAAGTTGTATTTCTTGTGATGACTAGGACCAAAAGAGACGGTAATACGGCGATAATCACACCTACAGGAAATAATCCCCAACACGCACCCATGGTTGTAGCCATACCAGTTCCACCGGCCTTACCCCAAGGGGTCTTCAGAAGGTGTCCTGCCATCATGCAAAACATTGCCAATGAGCCGATGTATATCGGGGAATCAAATAGAAATAAGGGGATTAAGGTAGATGACAACCCTTTTGAGACATCCAAGAAAAAAATGGCCAACCCATAAATAGGACCCAATGTCTTATATATGTTAGTTGCGCCGGGATTCATAGTCCCAACAGAACGGATGTCTATGCCTTTCAATCTACCTAGAATGTCGCCAAGGGATAAGGTACCAAGAAGATAACAAATAACCAGCCAAGCTGTTATTAAGGCGGAATCAAGCATTAGGTAATGGAGTTATACTGTCGTTTGAGTGTTTTCAATTATTAAAAATTATAACAGGTAATATTTTTGTGGAAGAAATAAGTAGACAGGAAATCCTCAGAGGCAAAGCTCTGACAGATGCTCTATTAATTGGGTGGTTTTACATAACCGCCACTTTCCTTTTTCATTCCCATTTCTTCTTCGAAGGTTGGAATGATCTACCAGGTCAGGGCATCTTCCCCTGGAAAGGGCTGGTAGTCTACGTCGGCGTTGTTTTTTGGTCCGTTGGCACGTTGGGCGCCACATATCGGATTAGAATGAGTTTCAAAGAGGAACCTATACGAAAACTAAACTCGGTTATTTCATTCTATGGACCATGCGTTATAGGGTTAATAACCACCATATTTGACGTCATTATCTTCGTATTGTACTAAGCTGAAAACAATGAAGTTGCTCCGCTTACAGCTTCCTTTCTGATTTGCTGAGGCCTGAGTTTTCTACTATTTCGGCTACTGCGGATTCCCATTTGTAGGCCATAATATGAATACCAGCGACCCCTTTAAGGCCCTTAATTGCGTCCACTAATTCATAAGTTATTTCTAGACCCGCTTTGGATTGTTCTTTGCGTGGATATTGAGAAAGGCGGTCTATCAAAGGTTGAGGTATGTAAACCCCAGGGACATTATTAGTCATCCAAGACGCAACACGGGCTGATCGCAACGGACCGACTCCAACAATAATAGGGGGAATGGGCCTATCGGATATATCATGCAATCGGTCCAAGAAGTCACGAAGACGAGTTAAGTCGAAACAAAATTGGGACTGGAAAAAGGAAGCACCAGCGGCTGCTTTTTTCAACAATCTGTGAGGTCTGAAGTCAAACGGAGGGGCAAAAGGATTTACAGCTCCTCCAATGTTTAGCTTTAATGGTCCTATGAACTTCCGCCCGCTTTCAAATTCTCCCTTTGCAACCATGTTTGAAAGATTGGCTATCAAGGTTATGGAATCCAAGTCAAACACTGGCTTGGCCGATGGATGGTCTCCTGCTTCAACACCGTCTCCGGTAACACAAAGGATGTTTCGAATCCCAAGTGCGTGAGCACCTATCACATCGCCTTGGATAGCTATCCTATTTTTGTCGCGACAAGAAATCTGCATAATGGGCTCTATCCCGGCTTGGATCAAAAGTGTGGCGGCCGCAAGGCTAGAAAAGTGGGGGGTGGCACTTGTAGCGTCGGTAAGATTCAAAGCGTCGCTAAATGGGTTTAATGCTTGGGCAACTTCCAAGAGGGGCCCTGCTTCAGGAGAGTCTGGAAGAGTTAATTCGGCGGTTACTACGAATTGCCGATCAAATAAGAGCCTTGATAATAAAGACGTTGGTTCTTTGGGTTCCTCAATTTCCGATTTCATTTATCCAGGCCGATGTTCCCTTTAAACTTCTATCCAAAGCGGGCTGAACTTGAAATATGTCCCCAGAGAAACGCCGCATCTTCTGACTGTTATCCCAAGCTCTAACCCAGACGCATTTCATACCAGGTTTTATTTCGCATGTTTCATCTTGCCTAACCCCTCCACAAGGTCCGTTTCTCAAGTTTTTTGGGCAGCCCATAGGGCAAATCATTCCACTTGAGTGTAATGCGCATTGCCCACACATTTGGCATCCAAAAAGGGGCTTCTTTAGAGCTATTTCATTGATCACCATGAATTTTTGAACTGCGGTGCGTTTACCGTATTTCCTCAAAATAGGACCCAAGAACGACTTACTCACAACATATATTATTTCAAGTAACCTAACTCTCATAACAATACGAACGCCGCCCAATCTATCGGTTTGCCGTCTATAGTTTGTTGAAGCAATCTATCACATCTTGGAATTTAGAGATGAACCAGAACGTTTAATCTATTAGCAGAGCTTTTTGTCTGGCCAATCTTTCTGGGCGATCATTGGCGAATCTAGTTATACCTTCAAGGATAGATTTTTCGTCTAACTTAGCATCCGAGATGACTTCACCTTCTGTGCCACCGGTTAACCATTCGTCATTCCAATCGGACACCATGGAATATTCTTCGGTCAGTGGGCCGACCCCAGAAACAGGCCACATTCGCTTAGTTCCAGTAGTGATGATCATCATGTCATATTTGGCAGATTCCGGTAGAACGGACTTCCGGTAGTCTTCAGACTGTTTTCTGAAAAGTTCTTCGGAGATGGCCGATACGATTTTAACATTTAATCCCGCGCTGTTGATGTTATCCAATTGGGCTACCAGGTTGTTGGTAGACGAAGAACCCTGGACAACAACGTAGCCTTGCTTCGGACGAGATTCATCAAAATCGCGAATTAAGTAGAATCCTTTTGCGGCTGCCAATCTATCCGTATCAGCTAATCTAGAACGGTCGACGACGGGAAAATCTGGGCGCGCTACTTCTATAACAATTACCCCAACCTTGGGATCCCTTGCGGCGATGGCGGCGGCAGCAAAATATCCCGGCGCAACATCGTTATAATCCCAAAAACTGAGATTGATGATTTGATCCTTTGGAAAAAGTTTCCAAACTTGGGGTGAAAATATCCCAAAATGTGTCCTAGCGTCCGCTGCCGTCTCTGGACCAGAATGTCCTGCTAGGACATTAAGGACCCCAACGCGAAAGGGACTATCTTGATTCTGTTGGCTCCAGACCCTTACGGGTAGGTACATGAGCGGTGTAAATGCGCCATAAGTTCCACTTATAGCCCAAACCCCTGCATGTTTGTTCGGGTCCAAAGAAGCTGATTGGCTCACGAGCCCTATGGCGGTTGATACGTTACCAGCTTCTTGAATTGCCGATCTCAACCGATTTCCAGCGGGATTCTTAATTGGATCAAAGGCTCCCCATATCGACCCTTTTTCAACGTTGATTGAATCCGCCAAATCGGCGGCCAGTATAACGAACCGGTTCTTGGTCACATAGTTTAACCATTTAGATATTTCTGAAATAGCCCGACGGGTACCTTTCTTTTGGCCAACCTCTTCAAATAAGGTGATATCAACTTCCTTTTCCGACCCATTTGTCGGGTGTTCAACGGAAACCGTGACCTTAGAATCAGGTAAGTTTTCCGGTTGCAGCCGTTGGTCCAAAAATGGATCGGCCTCATTGTCTATGTTGACAGACACATCGTCTTTGACTTCATCCCCTATTTTGACCAATCGGTCAGCGATCCAATCCCCTAAGGCGTTTTTGTTTAAGGTGGACATTAATACATCGAGGTTTGTTTTATACTGTATTAATCTCTCTCTTTCATCTGTCACAGGCCCATCTTCAATACCTACGAATTTAACCCCAAATCTGTCTTCAAAAGTCTTCGCTAGGGCGACAAAGTAATCGCCATTCATCTCAAAAGTATATGGATGACTATGATAGGAAACGATTTGATCTCCATATCCAGGTAGAACCCCTTTATCTGCGGCAGGCCACCAACCTTTAGTTGTACGACCCACAACGATCATTGGCCGGCGATCCGATGGGTCCCAATCCTCCATAGCTTTAAATACGGCCGCGACTTGATCGAAATCGTTAGCATCGTCAACTGGAAATACATTCCAACCATAGGAACTCCATTGATCCTCTATTTTGTAAGAATCAAACTGCGGTTGAATAACTCCTCCAATTAATTCATCATCAATGCCCGCATTGTTATAGGAAAGTAAAACGCGAAGGCGCTTTCCGACTTGTTGGGCGACGGCCTGGGTCTTCATTTCCTGAGAATGACCCGACGTCATAGCAAATTCACCCTCGATAGCCATTATTTTCGGTGAGTCACCTGAACCAATGAGATCCCAAAAAGCTGCTTTTCCAGCAGCTGTAGCGACACCGATTCCTGACGGACCACCATTGACATCATTGGTCATGTCTGTACTTTCAGAGTGTCCCGCTAGTGAACGGATTCCTCGTCCTTTAGCGTCTTTCATAAGCGGATGGTTTGAAAGGCCATTTTCCTCCAACATGTCTTTTAAACCGGATTGACTACGTCTGAACCCCAAACAATCAATGGGAAGAAATGCATCATTCTGATTTACGAAATACCGCTCATCACCTGTCTCTTTATACTTACGAGCCATTGCCTCCCCAAGTATGGTCCATAATGCGTACATTGCTGGCGCGTTGTGTCCACCTGCTAACATAAAACGATCCGCAAACGGATGCTTAGGACGGCGATAATCGTAAGACAGACCGCCCATATCAGGTCCCAATAAATGTGTCGCCACAGTGTATGGAGTGTAGGCTAAAGGCCCCCCGAAATGCCCGGTTTGTGAATAATTGCCCATCAACACTAGAGTCATAGCCGTTAAAAACGACACCTCTTCCAAGCGGTCCTTAGGATAATCATTCAGTGATACGTCGGTGGCCTCAATGATTGGTGACAAACGTAGATTGTTAACTTTTGGCATCTAATAGGTCCTCTAAATAGATTTGATGAACAGCTTGCTTCCCAAATCCATCCTTTTTCCGGCAACAGTCATCGGGAAAACAATAACAACGTCGTTAATGAATATTATTGTGAGCTGTCCCCTGAGTCAACCATGATGTGCATTAAAGAACGATCGGTTTGATTTTGTTTATGCGATTGGTCTGAAATCTCTAGTAGATGTTTGTTCTTCATAGGCATTACCAATACGGGCGATTAAACCTTCTTTGCTGGGTTTACCGACTATCTGTAAACTCCCGGGCATCCCTTCTTCATTAATTCCACACGGAAGGGATAAAGTAGGATATCCATTGTAATCAAAAGGAACCGTAAAACGTTGATGAGGAGCCTGCCCCGGCTTCGGCCAATTTTGAACCATAGGTCCATAGTTTATTTCTTCATTTACTATTTCTGGAAAATTTGTCGTCGTGGGACATATAAGGGCGTCAATGTCATCGAAGACCCTGGCAAATATGCCATTGCATTGTCTTCTGGTATTGTTTGCGGCAATATATTCTCCGGCTGTGACTTGGCTTCCCATAGATAACCAGTCAGCGAAAAAGTCCCCATAGTCTTGTTCACGATCCGGAAAGAAATCCGAGTGAGCCTGGTATGCCTCCGAGGAACACAGGACCCTCCATGCTGGAAGATATTCATCAATGTCGGGAACGTTTACCGTTATTATGGAGGCCCCAAGAGATTCTAATGTACGCAAAGAGTCTCTTATCATTGCGACCAA
>CAZUHE010000078.1:4195-6007 GCA_964620395.1 uncultured Dehalococcoidia bacterium | reverse complement strand
CAAATTATTGAAATGAATGTATACAAGAATGCTTTGGATGAATTGGCTTCTTTCCTTAGAGTGTTTGACGGACGGTTATCTGAAATAGCGATCGATAGCACCTTTTCCGATGAATTTAGTAAGTCTATGAGATATTTTTCCGATCTTACTCATGGTTTGGATAAAACCAAAAATGTATCTGTGGATTACATCATTGATTTTGCCAGTAAAAGAGGCGTTACTTACTATACTGGTCTTATATTTGATCTAGATATGAGCACCGATAAGGATGGATATTCGATTGGGGGAGGAGGAAGATATGATGGATTGGTTAAAAGTCTAGGCGGTGAATCAGATGTTCCAGCCATTGGGTTTGCCCTAAACATTGATACCCTTCTACAAACATCGCGAGATACTTTATAAATAGAGAGTCTGATGTATAAAGACGAGATACTTAAATTTGCTGTTCCCAGTGATGGTGCATTGTATGAGTCTACGTTGTTGTTTCTCCAACAATGTGGGTTGGATGTGGAAAGGGAAAGCAAACGTAGATATGTTGGAGAAATAGGATTTCAAGAAGGCATTTTTGTTCTTTTTCAGAGGGCTTCTGACATAACGGCCAAAGTGGAAGAAGGAAATGCTGATATCGGTATTTTAGGACACGACCGATATTTGGAAATAAGAAAAGAAGATGGCCCCGCCAATGTTGTTTTTAAAAACTTAGGTTTTGGAACATGTGCTCTCGAAATAGGTGTGCCCGATTCTTGGGTTGATGTTACTGCAATGGCCGACTTGGCAGATATCTCAATGGACTTTAAAAAAAGGGGTCTGAATTTAAAGATAGCGACTAAGTTTCCTCGCATGGTAGAAAGATTTCTTTTGACCAACGGAATAAGCCATTTTTCTTTAATTGAGTCTAGTGGTACATTGGAAGTGGCTCCTGCTATGGGTGTAGCGGACATAATTGCAGATATTACCGCGTCAGGAACTACTATGAGAGAAAATGCTCTCAAGACTATAAATGGTGGTGTGATTTTAGAATCCGAAGCTTGCCTTATAGTGAATTCTAGAACAATTGAATCAAATAAACGTAAGAGTCAGCAGGCTGAGAATTTTATGCAAGTTATAAGATCACATTTGGAATCTGAATCTTTATTGTCTAATCGCGTTAATAATTCTCAATAGGTATTGTATTTTGCCTAATTTACCTACTCATATACATTTTGCTCTCAATGCCCTCGACGAAGTATCGGTGAATATTGGGAGTAATAATGTAGCTGAATATCTTCCCGTATATCTAATTGGCGCAACTGCGCCTGATATACGAGTGATTACAAGGAAGGATAGATCCTTATACCATTTTGTCCAATTAGATTTCAAAACCCTGGGTGATGGTGTGAAGAATTTGCGTAGAAAACATCCATACTGGAGGGATCTTTCCGGTTGTGATATTCAAACTAGAGCATTTATGGCAGGTTACGTCTCTCATTTAATCCTTGACGAAACATGGATAACAAACGTGTTCCGTCCCTTTTTTGAATGTTCGGAACTTTTTGAGTCTGATAGCGAGGCTTTGATAATGGATAGGGCCATGCAACTGGAATTGGATCGTTCCAACTGGGAATCCGTGAACGCGAATTTGGATTTTATAAGGAACGTTGACATCTCATTAGAAATTGATTTTTTCCCCACGGAATCTTTGAATGAATGGAGAGACTGGGTTGTTGGATTACTTGATAATGGTTTCACTTGGGACCGTCTTAGATTTATGGCTCAGAGGATATCAAAAAATAAATCACACAATTCTGTTGCTTCGATCGCAGAATCATTTCT
>CAZUHE010000078.1:0-4095 GCA_964620395.1 uncultured Dehalococcoidia bacterium | reverse complement strand
CTCAATGATTACATAGCTCGAATCATATCCGAAGTTCGTGAAAGAGGTGATGAAGCAATATTTGAGTTTGTAGAAAAAATAGAAGGAAACAAAATTAACAACATTTCTGTTTCTTTATCAGAAGCTGAAAAAGCATATAGATCTATTAATTCGGAGTTGAGAGAATCTCTAGAGATTGCATCCAGCAGGATAAAACACTTTCAAGAGAGGAGCCTTCCTGAAAATTGGAAAGATGAAAAGGAAGGCTATGGTCAAAATTTTTTGCCTGTAACATCGGCTGGTGCCTACATACCCGGTGGTACAGCCTGTTATCCTTCTACTGTTCTTATGACCGCCATACCAGCTAAAGTAGCTGGAGTAAGGGACTTCTCAATTGCTAGCCCGGCCCTGAATACAGGGTTGCCCCATCAGTCTGTTCTGGCTGCCGCGTATATAGCTGGAGTCGATAATATTTATACTGTTGGTGGCCCGCACGCGATTGCTGCTCTTGCCTTCGGTACTGAGTCTGTTTTGCCGGTAGACGTAATATGTGGCCCCGGCAATGTGTTTGTGACTATGGCGAAGAAATTGGTTTATGGTCAAGTTGGGATAGACGGCCTTTACGGACCAACTGAGACATTGATTATTGCGGATTCTTTTGCAAATCCAGTCACTTGTGCTTTGGATTTACTTGCTCAAGCTGAGCATGACGTCAATGCTTTTCCTGTATTTATAACTACATCGCAAGAATTGTCTGACGAGGTTGAGAAACAATTAACAATAAGGTTATCCCAAATGCAACGTTCGGAAATAGCAATGCAATCAATTTTAAATAATGGGGTAAATGCTGTTGTGGATTCTTTAGAGGAGGCTATAGCCTTATCCAACGGCTTCGCTCCTGAGCACCTTAGTTTGGCTGTAAAAGACCCAGAACAATTAATTAGTAAGGTAACAAATGCAGGGATGGTTTTCACAGGTGAATTTTCCCATGAGGTTTTAGGTGACTATGGAGCTGGACCCAGTCACGTTATGCCCACAGCGGGGACTGCTAGGTTTAATGGGGGCTTGGGAGTCTTCACATTTTTGAAGCCCATGCCTGTAGTGTCTTTGTCAAAGGAAGATGCACTGAGTATAACTTCCAATGCTGTTGCCATAGCTAGGGAAGAAGGATTACATGGACATGCTGATGCAGCAGAAATTCGTCGAGAACTTAGTTAGAATGTGGTTCTGGTTTAATAGTATAAGAACATAAGTGGGTAAGTGTGGCTCGACCAATAAATATAAAAAGTTTGATACGAAAACATCTGTCAGATATAGAAATATATGATTCTGTTGAATCTCCGGAGACTCTTGCGCTTAAAGCAGGTATTCCTAAAGATCACATAATAAAGTTAAATGGTAACGAAAATCCTTATGGTGGATCCCCTAAGGCTCTCACGGCAGTAGCGAACTCTGATTTCCATATATATCCTGATCCTGAACAAAAAGAGATGAAAAAAGCTTTGGCTGCTTATACTGGGGCAGATCCTGATGAAATAGTGGTTGGAGCGGGTGCCGATGAGCTAATTGACCTGGTTTTCAGGCTCTTTTTATCTCCAGGTGAGAAAATTCTTGATTGTGAACCTACCTTTGGGATGTATAGTTTTTGCGCACGAATCGCTGGTGGTTCCGTTTCATATGTACCAAGAGACGCCATGTTTGAAATTGACGTTGCTGCTGTTAAACGTGCGATTGATAGTTCAACAAAAATTATTTTCGTAACCTCACCAAACAACCCCACTGGGAATCTTGCTAGTGTGGAACAAATTGTGGAAATACTTAAAACGGGGCTTCTCGTGGTGGTAGATGAAGCTTATTACGAATTTTCTGGGCAAACAGTGCAACATCTTGTAAAAGAACATCAAAATTTGATTCTACTGCGAACTATGAGCAAGTGGGCAGGATTGGCAGGGTTGAGGGTAGGGTACGGGATAACTAATCCTATTATTGCTAACCATTTGATGGATATAAAACCTCCTTACAACGTAAATGTTGCCGCTGAATCAGCTTTGATTGCATCTTTGGAAGACGCGGACTATTTGTTGTCAAATGTGGAAAAGATTAAATCTGAAAGAGAAAGATTGTACGCGATATTAAAAAATATTCCTGGAATTTGTCCATGGCCTTCGCAAGGAAATTATATTTTGTGCGAATTCGCAGATAATCAAGCCGTGAGAATATACAATGAATTGGCTAGTAGGGGTATATTTGTAAGGAACTTTAAGTCAGACAGATTGAAAAATTGTTTTCGTATCGCTATCGGAAAGCCGGAAGAATCTGACGCGTTTATTAAAGTGGTTTCAAAAATATTGTGAGTGTTTAAAAATGTCAGATAAAGAAAACAGGAAAGTCTCCCAGAGTAGGGTTACAGAAGAAACCAATATTGAATTGTCTATTAATTTGGACGGGGATGGTTCGTACAGTATTGATACAGGTAATGGTATGTTCGATCATTTGTTAGCGCAATTGTCTCGTCATGGGTTGATAGACGTAGAATTAAAAGCCGAGGGAGATATAAAAGTTGGATGGCATCATTTAGTTGAAGATACAGCGATTGTTATGGGCAGAGCATTTAAATTGGCTGTGGGTGAAGGGAAAGGGATAGTGAGGATGGCTCACACCTATGTGCCCCTTGATGAAGCTCTGGTATTAACCGTAGTTGACTATAGCGGTAGAGGATATTCCATCATCGATGCTCCCATGACTGAGAGTGACCTTGGGGGCTTGCCATCCGATTTGATACGACATTTCATGGAGGCTTTTTCAAGAGAGGGTGGATTTAATTTGCATGTGCAAGTACAAGCAGGAATGAACAACCACCATATTGCGGAAGCTACTTTTAAGAGCCTTGCAAGGTCATTGAAAGCTGCGCTATCACTTGATCCGAGACAAGCAAACAAGGTAGCAAGTACCAAAGGAACTATTAGTGGCTAATCCTTAGCTACTAATTCAAATGCATAGTCTTCTATGACTGGATTTGATAGTAGCTTGTCACACATAGAAGAGACTTCATTTTCGGCGATGGTTCTATTCGTCTGATTGATCGTCAGGGTAATAAATTTTCCTGCTCTTACATTGGCGACAGAGCTGAATCCAAGCTGATTAAGGCTTCCTTCAATTGCGAGTCCCTGTGGGTCGCTTACTGAACTTTTTAGACTTACGAATATTTTTGCTTCATAACTCATGTGGTTAGTTTGCAAATCTTTCAGGCGCATTTGGAGAACTTTCGTGAGTAGTTATAAATTTATTAATTGTACCTTTGTCAAATGTGTCCAATCCTTGTAGGAAAGTCCAAGCGGTTAAGCTGATTGCATGGTCCATATTGGGGTAGGGCGATAACAATACTTTCAGGTTTTCCTCGCGTGCACGCTCTACAACCAGTACTAGATCATTTATACACTTTTGATCACATTTGGCGGGGTCATAGGCTACTGAAATACCACCGTGTTCAAGGTTATGTATTCTTTTTTCTTCAGGTATAAATTCTTTATGGATACCCCATTTGACTGGCGCAAAAGGTTGAGCGTAGTGCCATCCAGAAGTTGCAGGTATTGAATTGTACGGTGGGTGTGAGGCTTTTTCCTCTATATGCTCAGTTCCTTGGGATTCAAATTTTTCACCGGGACCTTCTGGCACCCCTGACATGGTATCACCGAGATTACCGAGCATAGGTAGGAACAAACCTAAAATTAACAGGGCTGCCACTAAACCTATTGCTATTCCTATTAACCAACGCGTTACTCTTCGCCGATTTTGTCGTCTTTCCCTTCGGGACGCTCTAGCCTGGGTTGGTGTTGGTTTTGATTTGTTTGTAGGTTTATTTGTAGACATATGGTTAAACGTTATATCACTTAATTATTAATTTATTTTAGCATCAACAAGTTTAACGAATGCTTCGTTATAACGCACTGATGTTTTATACACAATCTCATCCGGTAACGCTGGACCTGGGGGCGTTCTGTCCCATTTTTGTTCATTCAAGTAATCACGGACAAATTGTTTGTCATAATTTGGTTGTTGCTGTCCTGGCTTGTATCCGGACGAATCCCAAAATCTGCTGGAGTCTGGTGTGATCAT
>CAZUHE010000077.1:0-6018 GCA_964620395.1 uncultured Dehalococcoidia bacterium | reverse complement strand
AAGTCTCAACTCCATGTCACCCAGTTGCATTTGAAAATGTGACTGACCAGATATTAAAGATTGCCCTGGAAGTTTTCTCGAGTTCTCATTAGCAAATAATTTAGCCTCTCTTAAAGCCGTCTTTGCAGTTCCTATTGCGATTCCAACGTGTCCAAACACGACGAATGCCGGTCTCTTTATAGAATAGAGTGGACCGCCTCTTAAGGGCTCATTGTTGGTGTTCCATGTCAACTCCAAAGGAACAAAAACTTTGTCAACTGAGTAGTCGTTGCTTCCACTGCCTTTTAATCCTGCAACATCCCAATTGTCCAACACATCAACATCAGAAGATTTAAATAAAACTCTGAGTTCATCATCCGTATTTGATGTTTTATCCTGACGCCTTATTTTCGTCCCAGCCGTAACCCAAGTAGAAGCTTTTATACCACTTCCGTAGGGCCATTTTCCGGATACAATGTAGCCTCCCTCTGTTGGAACAGCTTCTCCGAAAGGCATGGCAACACCAGCAATGACGGGATGAGATTGATCTTTAAAAACCTTTTCAATTCCCTCTTTTGGCAAAAAGGCCCCACATGAACCCACATTAGTTGCACATACCATAGTGCACCACGCAGTGGAGGTATCTACCTGAGCTAGAGAGGAAATAACCTCTGTTTGTAAAAAAGGATTAGCTTCAGCACCCCCCAAAACCTCAGGTAATTTGAGACCCAAAAGGCCGGCATCATGGATAGCTTTTGAAGTATCCCTATGAAGATGTCCCTCTTTTTCACCATAGGGAATATTTTTAGAGACAACTCCACTAATAGAATCAATCGCCGAGAGGATTTCTAGGCGTTTCGCTTCCTGATCATAGGGCCATTCCATGTTACTTATGAAACAACTTACGCAGGAATTCGAGATTTAGCGATGTCAATAAGTTTTTCCTCTGAATCGTCTAAATTTACCGGGTCCGCACATGGTTGAGGAACAGGGAATCCGGTTCTGTAGTATATCTCTATCGTGTTACCTTCTGGATCAAGAGAATACATCCCAAAAGCATTTCCATGGCTAACCGTTCTCTGTATCCTGACTTCTTCATCTTTAAAAACCGTATGGAATGCTTTTAATTCTGAAAGCGAATTAACATAAAAAGATATTTGTTGAACAACTTTGGAGCCTTCTGGAACATCTCTCCCCTTCATCAACACGAACTCATGATGTTCCTCTTCAGGATTAGAGGACATAAATACTATTCCAGTTTTTTCAGTTTCCTCGTCAGTAATCTCAAGGCCCATTACCCTCGAATAAAAATCCCTCATTTTAAAAAGATCGTGAGTGTAAATTCCCACATGTCCAAGGCCTGCAACGGATGGCATATATCACCTCAAATTTATTGTTTTCATTCTTTTCACATAATCATATTCTACAGGTCAAGCATAGAAATCCTTAAATGTGCTAATTCATGGTCTCCAGACCTATCCCATATCTACTCTTGATGCTAGGATTCTGTTCATAAAACTAATCAAATCAGCTATTACTGTTTGAACAATTTCGATTCATCCAGTGAAAAGGAATTAAGAAAATGTTAGAGAGATTTCACGTACCAGAAGATATTGCTATACGAGTGCCTCAAGAAAATATGAGGGCCACTCTTGTCGACCTATTCACAAAGTTAAATATGCCACTTTCAGATGCCGAGTTATCGGCGGACGTACTAATGTATGCAGACATAAGAGGAGTTGAATCCCATGGAGTCAGCAACATGGTTCGGTCATATGTCGCAGGATTTCAGGAAGGTACAATAAATCCAAATCCTAAAACAAAAATAATAAGAGAAGCCGCCGCTGTATGCACAATAGACAGCGACCAAGGACTCGGATTAGTAGTGGGCCCAGCCGCCATGACTGAGGCTATTGAACGTGCAGAGAAATACGGTATTGGTTCCGTATCAGTAACTAACGCTCGTCACTTCGGCGCTGCAGGTTACCACGCCGCAATGGCCCTTGAACACGACATGATAGGAATAGCTATGACGACCGGCGGGGTCACTGTTGTGCCTACCCACGGAGCCGAACGTATGGTAGGGCTTAACCCAATAGCTATAGCCGCTCCAACAAGAAATGAACCTCCCTTCATATTTGATGCCTCGATGAGTTCAGTAGCAGGAAACAAAATTACTCTTGCCAAAAGATTAGGGGTAGAGACGATGCCCGGATGGATATCAGAAGCTGATGGGACACCTATTATGAACGAATCTGCTATCCCAGATGACTACATGATACTTCCTCTGGGAGGCACGAGAGAAGTAGGTTCCCATAAAGGGTACAGCTTAGCAGTGATGATTGAAATACTGACTGGAGTTCTATCCGGAGGAGCTGCTGGACCACATAGAAGAAGAGGAGTATCACACCATTTTGTCGCATACAAAATAGACGCTTTTACTGATATAGACGGATTCAAGGACGATCTAGATCAGTACATGAAAACTCTCACAGAATCTAAACCTGCTCCTGGTCATGACAAGGTCACATATGCCGGATTACCAGAACACGAAGAAGAGAAGGAAAGAATGGAAAAAGGAATTCCGTATCATCCTGAAGTTATTGAATGGTTCAAAAGCATAAGTGCTGAGTTACAGCTACCATCGAGATTATAAAATTCAATAATCACCAAGAAGTGGAGAAAAAATGGGAAAAGTAGGACTTATGGGACTTCGTCCCCCTGGCAGTAACTGGGAAACAACAAAAGAATTGGCAATCCTTGCAGAAGAGCTCGGGTACGACAATATAACGATGGGGGAATCATGGGCAGAAGACGCATTCACTTCACTTGCACAAATATCTGCAGTAACCAATAAAATAAGAATCGGCACCAGCATAGTTCCAGTGTATGCCAGAACCCCTGCCAATCTCGCTATGACGGCCCTGAATATGGATGTTATGTCTAACGGTAGGTTCTTTTTGGGCTTGGGTTCAAGCGGCAAACTAGTAATAGAAGACTTCCATGGCGAGGAATTTAGAAAGCCTCTATCCCGAATGCGAGAATATATAACCTTTTTACGAAAAGCTTCAAGAGGCGAAACACTGGATCATGACGGCCAATTTTTTAACACAAAACGTTTCAAAATCAGATTTCCTGCCTACAGAGAAAATTTGCCAATATATATAGCTTCCTTGACACCAGCTAGCCTGAAAATGACCGGTGAATTGGCAGATGGTTGGCTACCGATATATTACGCTCCTGGAAGGATGAGTGACTCCTACGCAAAACTAAAAGAGGGTACCGATCTAGCAGGCAGGACTCTTGATGACATCACAGTGTCTCCTCAAGTGTCAATTTATGTTACGGACAACAAGACCGACGCATACAAGCGTGAGCGCCCCCATATTGCTTTTTATATAGGTGGAATGGGCACTTTTTACCACGAATATATGCACAAAATTGGATTTGGAGTAGAGTCAGATGCCATAAGGGAAAAATACCTAAATAGAGATAGGCAGGGTGCGGCAGATTTGGTAACAGATGAAATGGTAGCTGCTACTGCTCTTATAGGGACCCCCGAGGAATGCAGCAGTCAAATGAAAAAATATTTTGATGACGGCGTCGATGAAATCAGGCTAGTATTCAACGAGCCGGACGCAGAGGGATATAGAAACATTATCGAATCGATGGCTCCTTTTATTTAAACACAACAGGTGAATGAAAAATGAGCATGACTGTAGCATCCTTGGTATCAGAATCTCATAGAATAGCTAGGTCAAAAGGATGGTGGGAGAACCCGGATAAAAATGTAGGGGAACTACTCGCATTAGTACATAGTGAAATCAGTGAAGCCCTAGAAGTATATAGAGACTATGGTGTAGAGGGACTAACCAAAACCTGGTTAGAAGCGGACGGAAAGCCTGAGGGATTCACCATTGAGCTTGCTGACGCAATCATTAGAATTGCTGATCTATGTGGGGGATTCGACTTGGATCTTGAAAAGGCTCTGGAAACCAAGATGTCGTTTAATGAATCGAGACCCTATAGACATGGAAACAAAAAAGCCTAAATCGATGATTTAGTTATCCATGGTTATATCTCAAAAACAGCCCTAATGAAGCTTGCCTGTAGATTTTATTTAGGAGAAACCTGTCACATCAACTAAATTGTTAGAGAGGGGATCATATGGCAAACAAAATCATTGCAAAGATGAACAAAGGGCAAAAAGCTCTTGGTATATCACTAAGTTTTTATTCTGACGAATTAATTGAATTGGCCGGTGCCATGGAATTAGACTTTGTTAATTACGATGGCCAACACGCCCCGATCACACCAGAAACAATCGATAGATTCTGTAGGCTTTGTGACGGTTGGGGCTTAACTCCTACTATGAGAGTACCTGACCAAATCCCAAGTAATATCCTCAATTATATTGACAGAGGAATCAAAGCTATAACTGTTCCATTTGTTAACACTCGAGAAGAGCTAGAAGCCGTTATTGATTGTTGTTATTTTTCTCCCATTGGACATCGTAGCTATACCAGTAAAAGAGTTATGAGATTCGGTTTAGTTGATGACTTAAAAGGTATGATGGACCAAACCAATGAAGATTTATTGATCATGCCGCAAATTGAGGACATAAAAGCCTACGACAATTTAGAAGATATACTTAAGGTCGATTCTATTAAAGTATTTGCGGGAGGGCCCAATGATCTGGCCCAGTCAATGGGACATCCGGGGCAGCCTGAGCACCCTGAATGTATTAGAGTCACTGATGAAGGAACCGCCAAAATACATGCTGCTGGCAAATTTCGTAATGAAGATGTCATGGAGTCAGTAGACGCTACTTTCGCAGTTAGAGAAGCAATTTTTGAAATGAAACGAAAATTTCCAGTTTAGGATCAGGGCCTATATATAATCAGATAGGATTTCATCAATGAAATGGTATTCAGCGGTATCAGAAAACATAGTACTTAAAGACGCTTTTGAAGAATGTACTTCAAGGTTGCAACAAGAAGTATTCGACAGCACAGATCTAGTGATAGCCTTTGTAGGTTCCGATTTTTCCGAATCTTATGATCTATTACCAAAATTAGTGAATGATCAATTTCCAAATGCTGTCCTTTTAGGATGTTCTGGAAATGGAATCATCGGTGACGGTAGAGAAATTGAACAAAGGCCTGGATTTGCCCTAACTTTCGCCAGTATGCCTGGGGTGTTCATTTCACCATTCCATTTAATGGATAAAGATTTACCAGACGGAGATGACTCTCCACAAAAATGGGAATCCTTGATTGGAGTACAGGCTTCAAGTCATCCTGATTTCGTAATACTTTCCGACCCCTTCAGTATGAGAGGGCAAAATTTGATTAGTGGCCTAGATTACGCATATCCGGGCTCAACTATAGTCGGCGGTATATCAAGCGGAGGTAGCCAACCTGGCACAAATGCTTTATACCTAAATGACCAATATATAACCGAGGGAATTGTTGGGATATCGTTATCAGGGGATGTGCAAATAGATACAGTCGTTGCTCAAGGATGTAAACCCATTGGAAGCCCTATGAGAGTGTCCAAATGTGACCGCAATATATTAGAGCAACTGGATGGAAACAAGCCATTTGACGTCCTTACGGAAATATATTCTTCTCTTTCTGAAAAAGACCAATCCCTATTTCAAAACTCCTTATTTCTAGGGGTAGTTATGGATCCTTTTGAAGAAACCCCGGGTATAGGGGATTTCTTGATAAGGAACGTAATCGGAGCTGACCAAGAAAAAGGAATCATATCCGTCGGAGAAATGCTCAGAGAGGGCCAAATTGTTCAATTTCACCTCAGAGACTCTCAAACTTCCATAGAAAACTTAGGTGAAATGTTAGATCAATATACTGAGCAAGAAACAGTGGATGGAACCGGAGCCTTGTTATTTTCATGCCTTGGAAGAGGCTCTTATCTGTATGGCACGGCAGATCACGATACCAATTTGTTTAAAGACAAGGTTGGAGAAATCCCACTAACTGGGTTTTTCTGTAATGGAGAAATAGGACCAGTACGAGA
>CAZUHE010000076.1:0-6098 GCA_964620395.1 uncultured Dehalococcoidia bacterium | reverse complement strand
AAGGAATTTTGTACCTAATGGAATTTGATGTTCAGTAAGCCGATATTCTATGGCTGGTGGATCGCTATTACAGCTCTAGTAGTCAACGCTATTTTATCGGCACCATCATTCGGATCAGCGGGTTTATGGATTGAATCCCTGGAATCAGAGTACGGTTGGAGCCGCACGCAACTATCAATAGCTTTTTCGCTGGGGCAACTAGAAGCAAGTATTGCCGCGCCCTTAGTTGGATATCTTATTGATCGATTTGGTGGAAAAAGAATATCGATGCTCGGGGCGTTTGTGGCCATATTTGGGTTTTTGTCTTTGAGCCTGACAGTTCCTATAACGGATTCAAGGGAAAATTGGCTTGATCCTGGAATATTTTACATCTCCTACATCATGATTATGACAGGATCCACCCTATCGGGATGGATCCCAATGACTGTCATCATAAATAACTGGTTCAATAAAAATCGTAGTTTGGCAATGTCAATAGGATCCATCGGATTTTCAGTTGGCACCTTTCTGTTAGTACCCCTGTATGCATATCTCATAAACCCAGATTTACTGGGTTGGCGATACACCTCTATTCTAATAGCTTTCATGATGCCTGGGGTAATTTTGCTCGTGGCTATGATAGTGAAAAATAACCCGGAAGAAGTCGGCCTCCTTCCCGATGGAAAAGTGAACAACCCTGACCCGTTGCTAACTGAGAAAAAAAATGTCCTTCAAAACATCAAAACCTCTTTTAAAGACACCGATTTCACCATTAAAGAAGCCCTACTGGAAAAATCGTTTTGGCTGATCGCACTAGGCCATGGAGCTTCAGCAATGTTAACTTCAACGATGATGGTACACATCATATTGGCTTTCAACGATCAAGGGATTTCACTACAAGTGGCAGCCACCTTATGGGGTTTAGCCATGGGGATTGGAGGAGTTTCTCAACTACTCGGAGGAATCCTAGGAGATAGATATCCAAAACGTCATCTTGTTTGCGTCTTCGGAATTATCCAATCATTAGGAGTTTGGATGGGATCATATGTAAACACAGTTGGACTCGGTTTAATTTTTGCTTTCGTTTACGGTTTGGGATTCGGTGCAAGGGCACCAATTACAACCGCAATGAGAGGAGAATATTTTGGACGCACATCCTTTGGTAAAATCATGGGAGTTTCTACTCTTCCTATGATGACCATGTCCATCGTTACACCAGTAGTCGCTGGAAGATTCTATGATTCCCAAGGTAACTATTCTGACGCTTTTCTTTACATAGCAATTGCGGGGGCATTAGGAAGCTTATTTTTTCCATTCGCTAAAAAACCGATACATCCATCGCAATTAAATCAAAGTAAAATAACGCTATAAAGTTATTAGTTCCGACAGAGCTGCGGCAACAGCATCTGGCCTGTGTCTAGGCAAGTCATGACCTGCCTTTTCGACCAAACGAGTATCTACCAATTTAGGAAAATTGTTTTTGTCTGTGGCAAAATCCGCCGAAGGTCTACCAAAACCGTTATCAGTTCCTCTTAGGACAATTGTTGGTACATCTATAACCGGACTTTGTGCCAATCTCTTTTCCAAATCCATGAATCGTTGTTCTCCTACAGCGTTCATATGCCGATGTCTATATGAATGTATTACAACGTCGACAAAATCCACGTTATCAAAGGATTTTGCGGACTGTTTATAGACTTCATCGGTATACTTCCAAGTCGGGGACCATGTGTCCCAAAGATATCGAATAATGTCGTGGCGTTTTTGCCGTAACCCCACAATGCCCTGTTCGGTGTTGAAATACCATTGATACCACATCCTAGCGTTTGACATTGCGCCCGAAGGAGGTTGTGGTTTAACCGTATTTTGTACCGGGTATCCTCCTATAGCTACCAATGCCTTGACCCTCTCCGGTTGAAGATAAGATGCTATACAAGTTGCACGATTGCCCCAATCAAACCCAGCGAGTCCAACTCGGTTAAGCCCAAGGGAGTCCATTAGATCAATTACATCCTGAGCTATGGCAGATTGTTGAGCCATCCTAGAAACATCCGAATCCAGAAATTCGGTAGGTCCATATCCACGAATATACGGGACGATTACCCTATGACCAGAATTAACTAAAAGAGTAACAACTTCATCCCAAGATCTTACATCATAAGGAAACCCATGAAGGAGAATTACCGGAAATTCTTTGCTGTCGCCGTGTTCTTCGTAGGCAATCTTCAAATGCGGAGTATCTACAAATTTCACTACGGCCTGTTTATGTGTCTTTTCTAGATTCGGGTCAGCCATAGCATCCTACCTTTTCAAATTGTGATCTACTATTCAGAATTTAGACATTAAACCTGAAATAAATGACGTCTCCATCCTCGACAACATAATCCTTCCCTTCAATTCTCACTTTCCCTGCCTCTTTAGACTTTTGCTCCCCACCATATCCTACATAATCGTCATAGGATATTACTTCAGCTCTAATGAATCCTTTTTCGAAGTCGGTATGGATAGCCCTCGCAGCACGGGGGGCCGAAGAACCTTGTGGCACCGTCCAAGCGCGTGATTCTTTCGGACCTGCTGTGAAAAAAGTCATGAGGTCAAGAAGGCGATACCCTACATTTATCATGTTGTTAAGACCAGGTTCCTTGATTCCCAGTTCATTTATGTACTCATGTCTTTCATCCTGGTCAAGTTGAGACAATTCAGCCTCAATTTCTGCACAAATAACCACTGAATCTGCTCCTTCAGATAGCGCAAGTTCAGAAACTTGTTTGGAATACTCATTTCCAGTCGCAGCGGACTCTTCATCGACGTTGCACACATATAACACTGGTTTAGCGGTCAATAACTGAAGCCCCTGGAATATATGCTCTTCATCGTTTCTCCATTGCAATATCCTTGCAGGTTTTCCTTGGTCCAATACCTCAAATACCTTGGACATGATCGGTAACAACTCAGTGGATTCCTTATCTCCACTTCTGGCCTTTTTCTCCACAACTGGAAGACGTTTCTCTATAGATTCCAAATCTGCCATCATAAGCTCTGTTTCGACAGTTTGGGAGTCTGAAATAGGATCAATTTTGTTGTTCACATGTGAAATGTCATCGTCATCGAAACACCTAAGAACATACGCTATCGCGTCCATCTCTCTTATATTGGCAAGAAATTTGTTGCCCAGACCTTCACCTTTAGATGCTCCTTCTACCAAACCAGCAATGTCAACAAAGGTCATTTTTGTAGCTACAACATTTTGAGATTGGGCTATATGAGCCAAATTGTCCAATCGAGGATCAGGGATTGGAACTTCGCCGATATTTGGTTCAATTGTGCAAAAAGGATAGTTCGCTGCCTGGGCTTGAACTGTCTGTGTAAGAGCATTAAACAGCGTTGACTTCCCTACATTTGGCAACCCAACTATACCGCATTTAAATCCCATTTTTGCTCCGTTGAAATATGATTCATTACCATCCTGAAGTTAAGCTATTCAGGTATACATCACATAATGATAATTCAGGATCGCATAGATATACAGCCCAGCAACTTAATGTTCTGTTTACACGATGATCACAAATTATTTGTGATAGATTGAGCAAGAAGTTCGTTTTGTTGAGAACCTATCAGGAAACTTCCGCCATCCTTTAAATTTATCATCACACCTTTATTGCCTGACACATTGTAGACTTTACCATTCCTACCATACCTTATTCCCCATCCCCCATAATCCCGTACGGGACGATATTGCACTGCTTCAACACTATGTATGGTTTCAAACGGATAAATTCGCTCATGCCTATGAAATGGCACAAACCTAAATGATAACCCCTGTTTTGAAATTCGGGTGTTCAATCCAACATTACGAATAAATATAGGAATTAGAATTGTGGTGAAACCTGACAGGATACTAACCCATAATGCGGTCAAGTCGTAATTAAGGGACGATTTGGGTTGTAATACCCCTACAAGAGAAAAAAAAGCAAAAAGGAAGAAACTAACAGGTGTGATCCAACAAATAACCATGATCCATTTTTGCCGAAAGCGTTGTTGTTCAAAATAGAGTGTCATCGGTTACAACTTCTGTCATACCGCATCATCGAGTTTTACCTGTCGTAAATCGCTTTTGGATTTTGACCGTATTTATTGGTCCCTTTCTCACCGTCACGCGCCATCAAAACGATCCAATATACCCCTACAGAAACAGAAAACAAGAATAGTGCAACCCCGAAACTCAGGATTATCTTCCAAGAAGGCTCCGCTCCACTGGAAATACCCTGTTGTATTTTCGAGTCGTAAAATTTATGTTTTTGATCGTATATTTCTTGGGAATATTCCCCTTTTCCAAATCCATCGGACATTGCTTTCCTATGTTGGTAGATTAATGCCTCCAACCGTATTTGAGCTTCCCCTTCATCAATCAATTCATCCTTAAAGTCACGTACTATACGATCTTCTTCTGGACCCAACGAATCAAGCCGCTTGCCTTCTGGTTCGTCGGAACCCATTGATAACATATATATAAAAAATATCACCCAGGGGACCGCCACGATCAACCATATCCAAAGTTGCAACCAACCACTTTTCCCTATGTCGTGTAATCGCCGTGCAGTCACAGATATTCCTGGAATTATCAAAACGAGGGCGATGAATCCACCTAAAATTGGTATAAAACCAACCAGAATAGCAAAAAGCTGCCACCACCAATATTCCGATCGCCTAGACCTTCCATTGAAATTAAAAAAGTTTTGAAACCCGAGTGTTATGGCGCTACCAAATGAAACCGCAGGCAGCATCTGTCCGTGTGAGGTTTCAGCGGCTGTCTCATTAGTGGACTCAGGCTGATTAGATTGATCTTCTTTCAGATTAGCTCCACAAAAACCACAGTATTGTTGTCCGGGCTCCGTGTTTGTCGAGCATGTAGAACATTTCATACTCTGACATTAGCAATAAGAAGGGTCAAAATCAACCAAAAACCTTACAAATGAAACCTTTGTGAATCAAGCCAATACTTGCATGTCGTATCGGGATTTCATAAGTTGCCCATTTGAGAAACGATCCGCCCCCAAAGAAGACACATCAATAGACCTTGGAGTTTGTCCGAGAACAACATCACCCATCACCTGTCCTATCATAGGGGAAAGCTTAAAACCGTGGCCACTAAAACCAACCGCCACATACAACCCCTCGATTCCATCAATTCCACCGAGAATGGGGTGCCAGTCGGGAGTTACAGTAAAGAGACCAGACCAACCACCTACAGACGTGGCATCTAGAACCCCAGGAATTCTTCTGGCAAGAGCTGATTGAGTTTTAAGCAGCACTTTTGTGTCGACTGACTGGTTATATTCTGAAGGGCCGACTACTTCATCTTCTCCAACACCCACCATAATGACATTACCTGTGTCGGGACGGGCAGAGAAACCAAAATTTACATCTCCTATGATCGGCATCGGTTTGGAGAATGCATCGCCCCTATCCAGTAAAAACACTTGATGCCTAATAGTTTTGATCCCAAAATCTAATCCTAAATCCCTTAGCAGCATGCCTGACCAAGGACCCGCGGATATTATGACCTTATCAGCATGGACTTCCCCTGTCGTTGTCTTAACCCCAACAACCTTACCGTGATCAATATTTATCGCTTTAACTTGAATTCCAATATTTATATCGCAACCAAGTGATCTAGATCGATCAGCATAACCAACTGTTACACTGTATGGATCAGCAAAACCGGACAGTGGTTCCCAACAGTAAGCCTCCGATTCATCCGGATATGGGATAAGCCCTAGATCTTCAACAAATTTATAATCCACCTCACTGACATCTATTCCCAACTCTTGTTGCATTATCAAATTTTCCGACATCGGTTTATGGTAATGTTTTGGTACAGCCAGCAAATAACCTGTCTCCACGAATCCAGATGAAACGCCCGTAATTTCTTCGAAATCGCGAAACATTTTCAAACTCTCCCATGCCATTAAAGCCGTCTCGGGATTAGAGTAGTGCATTCGTAATATCGCCTGGGACCTACTAGTGGAGCCTGAGCCCAATACATTTTGCTCCACCAACAAACTATTATTCATACCTCGATCAGCAAGGCTGTATTGAATAGAACAACCCATCACACC
>CAZUHE010000075.1:0-6120 GCA_964620395.1 uncultured Dehalococcoidia bacterium | reverse complement strand
AAAGACGAAAATTTCGTCACCATTGCACGAACATCGGCATGATGACATGTGTATAACCATCCTTATCCAAAGCCCGTATAACGCCAGGGCTTGAAGAACTGGTCATTTCAAAAGCAATTTCCCCGTCTCCAAGAACATCAAGTACCTCAGAGAGATATTTGTTATTGAAGGCAATACGTGATTCCTCATCAATTTCACCTTCTATTGTTCCGTCTATTTCACCGAAATTATCCCCAAGTTCTTCAGCCCTGGAGGCTACCGACAATCCTTTTTTATCTTCCTCATCCTGGATCTGTATTCTCACTATGCCGCTACCATCCCTCGCAAATATTGAGGAGGTTTTTACTGCACGCATAAAATCTGTCTGACTAACGACAACCCTGTTTTTATGGCTTTCAGGTATCAGCGATCGGAAATTCGGAAATGAGCCTGGCATAAGCTGTGAAACAATCTCAATCGTACCCATTTTGAACAAAGCATGGGTGCCGGAAGAAGTAACAGTGAATTCCACTTCAGAATTATCACTACCAATCAGTCGACCTACTTCCTGCATCGCCCTTGCAGGAATAATGAATTCCATTGGTTCAGCCATGGGCTCTGAAAGCGTACCTTCATATATCGCCAGCCTGAATCCGTCCGCGGCCGCAAAAGTGAATCGATCATCTTCGATCTCAGCCTTAATGCCAGTAAGAACTGGACGGGAATCCTCAGTAGCAGCAGCAAAAGCAACGTAGGCGATGGTCTCTCTGAGAGTCTGTGGATCCACCTTTATAGTCGAACCTTCATCTACAGTTGGGATAGGAGGGAATTCTTCCGGATCAGTTCCATTGATATTAGCATCAAACCTCTGGCACTTCAGCGACACACTAAGAGGATCCGTGGATGACTCAATATCAATACGATCATCGGGAAGAGAATTAACGAAATCGGTTAGTAATCGGGCCGGTATGGTTATAGCGCCTTCCTGCTCTACCTGAGCACCTATTCGGGTCGTAATCGCTATATCCAGATTGGTAGCCGTCAGAACCAACATCTCACTCTCAGTAGATATTTTTACGTTCTGAAGAACCGGTAGATTACTGCGGGAAGCAACCGCCCTGCCAACAATTGAAAGAGCCCTATTTAAATTCTGCTGTAGACAAGAAACCTTCATCGGAAACCACTCCTATCTGTGTATAACGAAAGTATATTCCCGGTATGTTTTATCGTCAACGATCACACAAGATATAGAAGAGTCAGATTTATATAACCCAAGATAAAGGGTAATTATTTATCGCATTACGATAAAATCTATCTCAAGTTCTATTTCATCCTCAACAGATATGATAAATGGTAGCCTGGGCTTAGAAAGAGAAAACTGTTCCCAGGTAATTGACGTTGAGGCTTTCCCTTTAATTTCATTACCCTCTATCTCAGCATCTACTTTCCAATTTGTTTCACTGGTCTTCCCGGATATAGTCAAATCGCCTGCCAGATCGAAAGTTAATGATCCGCTATCAGGCAGCGGCCATTGAAGACCGTTTACAGACTTGAAAAGTATCTTCGCCGTTTTTCCTATGCCTCCCTGTCGCCTGACCCAGCCATCCCTTTTATTTTCGTCACTTTTAAGTGTTGCAAGATCAACATTGATGATTGAACCAGCACCTATCTTTCCATCTTCAATCTGAATGCTACCTTCAACACCTTCGGTCTCACCAATTGCAGTTATGGGAGACTTAAATCTAGTCAACTGTTCCCCTATTTTGTAACGAGCAACGGTACCAGGCTGTATTTTAAAAGAATCCTCGCTAATGGATGTTTGGCTTTTTTGATCCGGCACAACAACCTTGGGTTGAGGCTTTGGTGCTTCTGTAGGATTAACAACAGGGATCGCAGTTGCGGTTGGATTCATGGCAGTTTTATCGGTGTTAGAGCAACTCATCAGTAAGATAGATAATGCCACAAGTAGTATGACGCTACTATGTTTCTTAAGTGACATAGACAATCCTCACAACCATCAAACTCTTTTTGATTTTATCGGGCTGAAGCAAACCAATGAAACTTTACTATCACCTACTGTACGATGATTTTTCCCACCATACCAAGAGTTTCGTGGGGTATGCATATTAAGTCATAGGTTCCAGGCTTATCAAAAGTGAAGGTAAGGTTCTGGGTTTCCCCTGCCTCAACTTCAACATCAATGCCGAGTTTGTCCACGGTAAATGAATGAAACTCACCCTGTGAAGTCATCTCAAAGGTAATTGTTTCTCCATTGGCAACTTCGATTACTTCAGGATCAAACAAATATTCCGTATTTTCATCTTTTAACGCAACAGCGATTACTCTGTCCGATGCGGCAGAGGCAGATGCGGCCTGAGATTCAGCAGCTGGTGGGGTAGTAGGAGCAGGTGGAGGCGGTGCGGTATTGCTTGACGAGGAAACTGGAGCAGGTTTGACAGGGTCGTGACTACCTTTTGGAGGAGTATTTTCTCCACATGCAGCAATAGCAAACATGAACACTGAAACTGTAAGCAAAATTCCGATTTTATTGATCACCTGGTGACTACTCCTTAGATCTGCTAAATATTGCCTCTCCCAAACAAAACAGGTATGTGTGATACCTTTCACATTTAATGGTAGCATCGGCCAAATAACAGGGTCAACGGATCTATCGTAATCTTCTAAAATCTAGACACATTTTAGGTTAATCAACAGGACCTTCAGCCTTTCGATATATTGACTTCGAACGTCTGTTCTGATAATTTGTTCCGAACATTAGTACGTATTTTAAGAAATTAAGTAACAACCAATGGAGCGCAAAATGAAAAGACCGCTTTCAAAAAGACAAAAATCTATGCTCGACTATATAAAGAATTTTATGGATGAAAACAGCTACCCGCCAACGGTCCGAGATATACAGGCTGGCTGTGAAATAAGTTCAACATCTGTAGTTGATTACAACCTTCAGATACTACAAAGAGAAGGACACCTTCAGCGAAAAAGAGAAGTGTCCCGTGGTATCGAATTAATAGGAGAAACCATATCCAGTACTTTACGTCAGCTAGTATCAATACCAATCCTTGGCAATATAGCAGCTGGAGAACCTCTACCCGTGGCAAATACCGGGCCATGGAACGACGCTGACTTTGACAATGTTGATTTACCTCCTTTCCTAACAAAGGGCCGGGATAATGTCTTTGCCCTGCGAGTGAAAGGAGAATCTATGATTGATGCGCTGGTTGGAGATGGCGATTTGGTTCTTCTGGAACCAGTCAACCAACCTGAAAACGGTGATATGGTCGCGGCCTGGCTTAATGACAGGGAAGAAGCCACCCTCAAGCACTTCTACCTGGAAGGAGATAAAGTCAAACTAGTTCCGGCCAACTCATTTATGCAACCAATAACCGTTGCAGCAGCAAATGTCGCTATAAAAGGACGCGTAGTAGGGGTAGTAAGAACACTCTAAACAAAATTAAGGGAAGGCCACTTAACGCTATAATGATATAAGAAATCGTTTAGCGTGAGGTAATCTGATAATGACCACGGAATATGGTAGCCCAATCATTATTCCAGTTAACGGTATGTCTTGTTCAGCTTGCGTAAACCACGTTGAAGAGGCCCTTACCGGCCTTCCCGGAGTAAATAAAACCGAAGTAAATCTGGCGACTGAAAAAGCCACATTACATATTGAATCCAACTCCATACCGATGCCAGACATATCTGCTGCCCTCAAAAAGGCAGGCTACAAATTAGGCACCAAAGACCTAATTCTCCATGTACAAGGTATGACATGTGCTGCCTGTGTATCCAATGTTGAATCTTCTCTGTCAAAAGTGAATGGCGTTTCAGAAGTTTCGGTGAATCTGGCGACTGAAAAAGCCACAGTAAAGATTGTAGAAACCATAGTAAACATAACTGATCTAAACAAAGCAGTAACCCAAGCAGGATACCGCTTATCAGAAAACGAAATTTCACACTTGGGGAGTGCAAACTCCAACCCACACCAATTGGGCATACTAGTTAAATCATTGGTTAGCATCATTGTCGCAGCGTTCATATTGGGAACCAGTATGGTTTCCGGGTTACAAGATTTCATTCCTTTCGCAGATCAGTATTTATTCCTTCTGCTCGCAACCCCTGTGCAACTATGGTGTGGCAGCCAATTTTACGGTAGCGCCTGGAACGCATTAAAAAACAAAACATCAAATATGAATACCCTCGTGGTACTGGGAACGACCGTTGCCTATCTATACAGTGCAGGCATCACCCTGTTACCGGTTGATGATACATCTCTGATGCAGGGACACACCCATTTTGATGCTTCGTGTGCCATCATAGGACTCGTTTTACTGGGTAGATGGCTGGAGTCACGAACAAGGCGTAACGTAGCATCTTCCCTCACCGAATTAATGGATTTAAGTCCAAAAACAGCCAGAGTCATAAAAAACGATAAAGAGATCAATGTTCCAACCGATGAGGTAACCATTGGAGACAAGATCATAGTCAGGCCAGGAGAAAGTTTTCCCGTTGATGGGATTGTAGTGGAAGGAACGGGTACCGTTGACGAATCAATGCTTACAGGAGAAAGTCATCCTGTTACCAAGTCCGAGGGAAGTAACGTTTACGGGGCTACAATAAACGGAATTTCCAGTATCGTCTTCAAAGCTACCGGCGTAGGTCGCGATACAACACTGTCCAAGATAGCAAGACTTGTGGAAAGCACTCAAGCTTCCAAAGCACCTATTCAAAGACTTGCTGACATGGTAGCTGCAAAATTTGTTCCATTCGTAACTGTTTTATCCGGAATAGTCTTCACAATTTGGATCATATTTGGCCCCAACCCTTCATATATTCATGCCGTAACAGCGGCTATTTCAGTTCTAATTATTTCCTGTCCCTGTGCCTTGGGCCTAGCTACCCCTACAGCAGTAACCGTGGGAACTGGGAAGGGTGCTGCCAAAGGCATCCTTTTCAAAGATGCAGAATCCCTGGAAAAAGCAGGGAACATTACTACAGTTATTTTTGATAAAACCGGGACTTTAACCTCAGGGGACATGACCGTCATATCAATAACATCGGATTCGCGATGGGATCAATCGGGAATATTGTCGTTAGTTGCGTCCGCAGAATCCAGATCAGAACATCACATAAGCAGGGCCATTCTCAAAAAGGCTTCTGAGGACAGCACAGACATAAAGCCTGTTAGCAACTTCAAATCTTTTCCTGGCATGGGTATAACCGCAACAGTAGACAATCTGAATGTGGCGGTTGGCAATAAAACATTCATTGAATCTTTAAACATAGATATAAATAACGATAAGCACTCGAATAATTACGAAATACATGTTGGCATAGAAGGTGACTACGCCGGAAAAATCACCCTTGGAGACCAACTTAGGCCAGATGCAAAGACGGCAGTAGCATCCTTGAAAAATAAGGGTGTGGATATCGTTATGTTGAGTGGTGATAAGCAAGAAGTAGCTGAATCAACCGCAAGAGAGGTTGGAATCACAAAAGTTGAGTCAGAAATGTTGCCAGAAGACAAGCTTCACGTGATTGAATCTATACAATCCAAAGGCAATCTAGTAGCTATGGTTGGTGACGGGATCAATGATACCCCCGCCCTTGCTAAAGCTGACTTAGGAATCGCTATGGGTGGTGGGACCGATGCTGCCATCAATGCGTCCGATGTCACCGTAATAAACAACCAACTGATGTCAGTCCCGGCTGTGATTGAAGTAAGCAACCAAACAATCCGAACAATAAAACAAAATTTGTTTTGGGCTTTCGCCTACAACGTTTTATTGATCCCGATTGCAGCTGGTATCTTGTACCCTTTATTTACGCAGTCAGATATTCCGACCATCCTGAACCCATTGTTGGGAGAACATGGATTTCTGAATCCAATTGCAGCAGCAGCAGCCATGTCTTTCAGTTCATTAAGCGTGGTATTAAACGCCCTTAGATTGAAAAACTCTGGCTCAAGCCAATAAGGCACACCAGAATCAAGTTGGATTAAGAAGTGATAATCGTCTTATAATTATCATCTCACTTGCCGAAGTGGCGGAACGGTAGACGCGGCGGTCTCAAAAACCGTTGGGGTAACACCCGTGTGAGTTCGACTCTCACCTTCGGCACCAA
>CAZUHE010000074.1:0-6170 GCA_964620395.1 uncultured Dehalococcoidia bacterium | reverse complement strand
TGGGAAAACTTTAGGAGTCATATAAAATCGTCGGAGACAATACGAGGAGACAATATAGGTGATAGATATTGAACTGGTACGAAAACATCCGGAAGTCTTAAATGAAGCAGCTGACAAACGTGGTGAAAAAATTGAGATAGAGAAGATTAGGAAACTTGATGTTGACAGGCGGGCCATAATCACCAAAATTGACGAGTTGCGAGCTCACAGAAACGAAGTTTCACGCAACCTTGGTAATTCCAAGGAAAAATCGAAAGATCTTATCCAATCTATGAGGAATGTTGGAACTGAGATCAAAGAGATGGAAAGTAGGGAAAAAGATGTGTCGGATAAGCTGCAGGATTTTTTGATGAATTTCCCTAACATTCCTGAGGCAACTTGTCCTGTAGGTGCTGACGAAAACGCCAATACGGTTCGGGAAATTATTGGTGACTTACCTTCTTTTGAATTTGACCCTAAGGCTCACTGGGATATTGGCGAACACCTGGGAATTGTAGACCTCAAGGGGGGAGTCAAACTTTCTCAAACTAGATTTTATGTACTCAAGGGACAAGGGGCAAAGTTACAAAGGGCTTTAATATCATGGATGCTGGACGTTCATATCGACAAACATGGGTACGACGAATTATACCTTCCATACTTGGTTAACAGAGATACAGTGACCGGATCCGGTCACTTACCCCACTTTGGGGATAATATGTATCACGATGAGGAAGACGATTTATTTATGGTTCCAACCGCTGAGGCGCCTATAACTGGACTTCTGAGAGACGAAATAATTCCTGAATCTGATTTGCCGTTCAAATTTGTTGCCCATACACCGTGCTGGAGAAGAGAGAAATTCTCGGCTGGTAGAGATACAAGAGGCATAAAAAGAGTTCATCAATTTGATAAGGTCGAAATGTACAAGTTTGTGAAGCCAGAAGACTCTCAAGAGGAACTGGAAAATTTGTTGAAAGATGCTGCTGAGATATGCACTCTTTTGGAGATTCCTCATCGGATTATTGAATTGTGCACCGGTGATCTGGGTTTTTCGGCTTCAAAAAGCTATGACGTTGAAATGTGGGGGGCGGGGACTAAGGAATGGCTTGAAGTCTCGTCATGTTCTAACTGCACAGATTTTCAATCACGGAGATCAGCAATACGCTATCGTCCGACCTCCGGAGGGCGTCCACAGTTTGTTCATACACTTAATGGATCTGGATTAGCAGTTCCAAGAGTGATGATAGCGATATTAGAGCAATATCAACAGGAAGATGGGTCAGTGGTTGTACCCAAAATTTTAAGACCGTACACAGGGTTTGATACTTTAACTGCTGACTAATTACTTAAAGGAGATGTAATCAGATTGAAAATTATTAAACACAATGAAATAGAGCATCAGGACGGAACAGATAATCCCATTTTTTATGGAGGGAAAGTTACTCGGCAACCTTTAGTAAGCTCTCCTATGACAGATGAATACAACTTCGCCATAGTTACTTTTTATGATGGCGCTAAAAATCATTTCCACACTCACACTAGTGATCAAATCTTGTTTGCCACTGAAGGAACAGGAATAGTTGCTAACGAATCCATGGAGCTGCAGATGGCGCCAGGTGATACGGCTTTCATCCCTTCTGGCGAAAAGCACTGGCACGGTGCGACAGATGGTAGTAATTTTTCACACATATCTTTGACTCGACCTGATAGTGAAACACAAATATTTCCTGATGCAACGATTTAGCTCATTGAGTTATAGGCTAATAATTGACTTTGCAACTTTCACATATGGATTGTGGGATGATCTTGAAACGTATTAGCCAACCAAAAACATAACAGCCTGCACAAAAGCCAAGGAAGGCTTCGAGAGAGGCAAAAAATCCTACAGTACCTATCAAATACCTTGTGACAGTAATAGAGTCAAAAGCAAAAAAGGCGATTAGCGCTGATGAAGTTAGTATGAGTCCAATCAATTGAGCAAATCTTTTGGGTGGCCCAGGAACCAGCTTGGTTGGATTTCCGAATAAAGGAATAAGGATCCTTGTGGCGAGTAATCCTATTGGGCTGAGTGTTGGCCCAGTGGCCGTGCGAGCAATAAATCCGTATGCTATGAAAACGAGTAGGAATTCATTGCCTAATACTTGAAATGTTAGAGTTAGAAACACTACTATCGCAGCAACTAAACGGGCTGCATATTCATTTACGGGATTCGGAAATTCAAATAAGGTTTTCATATTGAGTAGCATTCTACACCGGTTTAAGGTTAAAAAGTCTCTTGACACAAGCTGCAATATCGTGTCAATTATCTTTAAACAAAACTTGCTTGTGGATGTGAAGCGTAATTGAATAAAGGGGTTTTAATATAGATGCCTAAGCAAAATTTTTCTGCCAGAATTACCAGTCCTAAAAAAATGGAAATAGAAGAGATTCCTATGCCTTCTATAAACGACGGACAATGCTTAATAGAACTGGAAAAGTGGAGCGTGTGTGGTAGTGATATACGTCATGCTTATGGTCCTGTTCATCCCGAGGAAGAATATCCTATGCGTCATGGGGGAGCATGCCATGAGTGTGCAGGGACGATTATTGAAAGTAAATCGGATAAATTTAGCGTCGGACAAAGGGTAATAGTTTTACCAGGAGCTGATGGACCCGGGGGGCTCGTTGGCTTTTATCCCGGTGATGAAAACAGAATGGCGTTGGTTCCTGCTGATGGCGATCTTGGTGAGTGGATTTTGTGTCAGCCCTCTGGGACTGTTTTATATTCATGCCAGCAGATGGGCACGATTCTGGGTAAAGACGTTGTTGTTATGGGACAGGGTAGTATCGGATTGTCATTTACGGCGATTACTTCACGGGCTGGAGCAAGAAGGGTGATTGCAGTGGACCCTCAGGATTACAGACTAGAATGGGGTAAAAAATTTGGGGCGACTCACACTATTAATCCGAACACCGTGGATGTGGAAGAGGCTTTGTCTGAGATAACAGATGGCAAGCTTGCGGACATTTCTGTTGAGGCTTCTGGATTCCCCGATGGATTGAATTCTGCATTACGATCTGCAACTAAGCACGGCAAGGTCATAATATTTGGAATACAGGAAGGTCCACGAGGTAAGCTTACGGAAATTGACACTCAATACTTTCTCAGAAATGCTCCTACAATTATTCCTACCTCTGGTGCAGGGAGCGGTGATCCGATAGGTCACATTGATCGGATGATTGAACTCAAGGAAAGAGGCTGGTGGAATCCGGGGGAAATGAAAACTCACGAAGCGGGTTTCAGTGCCGTTAATGAAGCCTACGACCAATATGAGAACTATGAGGATGACATCATAAAAATTGTCATGAGCAATGATATAAGCTAATAAATTCTGCATTTATCAACTTAATGATGCTCCCGTCGCGTCCGTGTATATTGTGTAAATTGACTTGCTGGCTGTGATGAAGAGCCGATTTCTTTTGTGACCCCCAAAAGTTAAGTTAGAAGGTACTTCTGGTAGGTAAATTCTTCCGATTAATTTTGCATCGGGATTATATACAGCAATTGAATTGGTTCCCTGTTGTGCTGATGACCACACATTCCCATCGGTATCACATCTTATTCCGTCGGCTGAATCATCGCCGGTATCCGCAAATATTCTCCCGTGCTTTAAGGATTTTCCGCCTTCGACGACATCGTAAACAAATATCACCTTTGGGTTTTCTGATGCTGAATCTGCTATATAGAGTTTGCTGTAGTCAGGAGAAAAACATAGTCCATTGGGACGTACCATGCCGCTGGCTTTTATTTCTACTGACCCTGTGTCGGGGTCAATCCTATAAACAGCTGTAGGTAACTGAGGATCGGAACGATCCCCTTCATAGTTGTTGAGAATCCCATACCCGGGATCAGTAAACCAGACAGCTCCATCTTTGTGGACCACGAGATCGTTCGGAGCGTTTAGTTGCTTCCCTTCAAATGTCGAAGCTAACGTTGTTATTGAACCATCTCTCTCGGTTCTTGTAACGTTCCGTGATAGATGTTCACAGGTGATAAGGCGTCCTTCGTTGTCCCGTGCATTCCCATTAGCATTATTTGAATTGAGTCTGTATTCACTCACCCTATTGTCATCTTCTGTCCATCTAAGAATGCGGTTATTGGGTATATCACTGAACAATAGATATTTTCCGTCTCCAAACCAGGCTGGCCCTTCTGCCCATCGGCACCCGGTATAAATACGTTCCATAGGGGTGTTAAAAATGACGTATTTGTTGAAACTGGGGTCAATAACTTCTGTTACGGGATCTGGGTAAGGTATGTTGTCCATCTCCCAGTTTCGATCTAATTTTCTGTCGGTCATGTTAATACTTCCTGGTCACTAAGGTTTTTTATCGAAGGGAAAAATTTATTAATGGAACTAAAATTCTTCGTTTCTAAGTTTCGGTAATCCTATGCTAACATTTGTACCAATATTACAGGCCCTTTCTTATGATTAGTGGGTTTTCCTTATTCAATGGAAGGCTACTTAGGTTTTTTATGAGGCTGGTTTAGCAAATGAAGGAAATATATTCAGGCAACCTTTATTATGGTTGGTTGATTTTAGCTGTATGTTTCTTCATTACGGTTGTCAGCTCAGGTTCTCGTTCGTCTATGGGTGTGTTTATCACGCCTATGGAAAGTGATCTGGAATGGAGTCGTTCTACGATATCTAGGGTCTTGTCGCTCGGTATTTTTGTGGGTGCTTTGTCGTATGTCGTGATTGGGTATCTCCATGATAAATATGGGGGAAGGTTGGTTATATCAGTGGCTTTGATTATGGTGGGTATCTCCATAGCCACTTTAAGCACAGTCAATTCATTGCCTGCGTTCATTTTTATCTACGCCTTTACGGGAAGCTTCTTTTCAAGCGGGGTTTCGTTTGTGACAATTCACTCTCTTCTCGCCCGTTGGTTTTTTAAACGGAGAGGTTTGGTGATGAGTATTTCCGCTGCCGGTGGATCCATTGGACCATCATTTTTTGCAGTGTTTTCCGCATATTTAATACAAGAATTTGATTGGAGAACTGCATTTATAGTGTTGGGCACCATAGTACTTGTAGCAAGTGCCCCCTTAGCTGCTTTTTTCCTTAGAAATGAACCCTCCGAAGACCATCCTGAGAACCGAGTTACACAAATACAGGATGATAAACAGGTTGATGACAAGGGCCTTGTTGGCCCTTTGTTTACAAGCAATTGGAGACAGGCTCTATCGACCTCACCGTTTTGGCAATTGTCTGCTGCTTATTTGGTTTGTGGCATTACAACCAATGTGATAAGTATTCACTTCGTGCCGTTTGCTGAAGACCAGGGGGTGCCAAAGCTTACAGCTGCAACTATATTTGGTGTGATGATGGGATTAAATGCAGTGGGGGTCTTAACAGCTGGAGCACTATCTCAAAAATACAGCCAAAAAAAACTTCTGGGTACCACTTACGCCCTCAGAGGGGTTGCGTATGCCACTTTACTCTCCGTTGGTGGAGTAACAGGTATGTGGGTGTTTGCAGTTTTAGCTGGTATGTCCTGGATTGCGACGGCTTCAATGACTTCGTCCATAACGGCGGACATTTATGGAATAAAAAACCTGGGAACCCTCAACGGGATGTCTAACATGTCACATCAGATAGGTGGAGCATTATCCGTCTTATTGGCTGGAGAACTTCAAGGTATTACTGGGTCTTATGTAATACCGTTTGGGATTGCAGGGGCCACCCTTGTCTTCGCAAGTATTTTGTCGTTCAGCGTAAATGAAACTAAGTTTTCGTTTAGGTACAATCAGGGCCCGACCACCATTTTTGACCCTGCTCCAGCCAAGTAATTTATTCTCCAGTTAAGCTTGACAGTTCGGGCATCACTTTTTCTGCTAATAACCTCATTGAAGTTTCGTAGGCTTCGCTTTGTTCTGAATGGTCATAGGTTAGCCATAAAAGATGCCCAAAGCCCCCAACCGTATGATAGAGCGATTGGAGCTTTTCTATTACTGTATCCGGGGACCCAACTACCCAGAGGTTGTCAAGCATGTAGTCAATTGTGACATCCTCATCTTGAAGAGATTGGTCATGTTTCATGTAAGTTACGAAAGGATAGGCTCCGTTTGAAAACAGAGGTAAAAGATATTCTTCCCAGGCCCTTCCAAGCATTCCTTTGATTGCTCCTTCTCTTGCCTCTTCGTC
>CAZUHE010000073.1:0-6183 GCA_964620395.1 uncultured Dehalococcoidia bacterium | reverse complement strand
CGAGATCTTTCAAAAGCAGCCCTTACACCATTAATAACCGCAGGTCGGAATCCATCGTTTTCTAGCGACACTAACGCTTCAATCGTTGTGCCTCCTGGCGACGTCACCATATCTTTCAATTCCGCTGGATGTTTACCGCTACTTTTCACTAGCTCAACACTTCCTTGTATAGTTTTGATCGCTAGAGTTCTGGCCATAGTACGGCTCATACCTAAATACACGCCAGCTTCAATCAAAGATTCCAAGAATAAAAACACATAAGCTGGGCCACTCGCACTCAAAGCGGTCGCCATATCGATCAACTTTTCATCTTCCACGTAATAATTTTCACCCAAGGTGTTGAGCATATTTTCCACAAGAATTTTGTCACTAGCAGGCACTTCGTCTGAAGCCGTCCATACCGATATACCTTCGCCAATTTGAGCTGGGGTGTTCGGCATTACTCTTATAATTGATGTGTGACTTAGACCGTGGCATATATTATCTGACGTAACCCCTGCTGCTATGGATACTACTGAGCGATCAGGTTTTATGGCTCCAGAAAGCTCAGAGTAAATCTTAGGCAACGTTTGAGGTTTTACAGACAACAATAGAAGACCTCCGTAATCAATCAAATCACGGTTCTTATTGACCGTACGTATTCCGTATTCTGACTTCAAATATGAGCATCTTTCTTCCAAAGGCTCGCTTACTATAATATCTTGTGGTTTAGAAACGCCAGAATTTACGATCCCTTTAATCAGGGCCTCTGCCATCACTCCACCACCTATAAATGATATTGGCATGTTTTCCATTCCTTAACTCTTTTAATCTACCAATGCTATGGAAGAACCCCATCACTGACTATCGAAACTGCAACCTTTATTGATTCCATCATACTAATATGATCTGCTATTCCCTTCCCGGATATATCAAATGCTGTGCCATGATCTACAGAAGTCCTAACAAAAGGCAATCCTAAGTTGATACTTACACTTTTTTTCCAATCATGAACTTTTATAGGAATGTGTCCTTGATCATGATACATCGCGATGCATACATCATAATGACCATCAATATTTTGGTTGAAAATCGTATCGGCTGGAATAGGACCATTAACTGTTATTCCCATGCCTTTAGCCTTCACAACTGCAGGTAATATTTGCTCAGATTCCTCATCTCCTAATAAACCCCCGTCGCTAGCATGAGGATTCAAAGCAGACACAGCAATTCTTGGTTTTTCAAACCCCCATTTCTTAAAATATTCATCCGTAAGTTGGATCTTTTCTAACACATTCTTCTCGGTGACATAATCACAAGCGACCCTTAACGACCTATGTGTTGTCAGATGAACTACCCGAAGTTGCCCGGACATCAGCATTGTTGCAACTTGTTTGGAATTAGTCTGTTTTTGAAATATTTCCATGTGCCCTATATCAGCGTAGCCTGCTAGATCACAAGCTTCCTTATTTATGGGTGCTGTACAAATAGCTTGAATTTTACCCTCCGAAGCCATCTCACCAGCTTTGAGGATCCATTCGACAGAAGCTCTACCACACTTTGTAGATAATTCTCCATATTTCACTTCAGAAAAATCAAGATTATTCATATCAAACACATCAATAATGCCATTTATGGCCTCTAGATTTGATATGGAATCAACAACCCTAACACTGGCATTTGAACTTGCGAGATTTACGGCCTCAGATAAAGCTTCAGAATTACCAATAACGAAAGGATTACACCTTTCATATATGGAACTATCTGAGAGGGCCTTCACGATAACTTCCGCACCAATACCAGCAGCATCCCCCATTGTTATCGCAACCAAAGGTTTCTGGCTCAATTGGCACGCTCCTGAAAAAAATCACAATCAGTATCCATCATAAGACAGTGCATTTTATTAGAACCCATAATTTTCATTACGACTTCCATAAATTTTACTCACACTTGTTATACCCACAATCCGGGCAGCTAAGACAGCCTTCTTGGTGCAATAAATAACCTGAACATTCCGGGCACTTAGCTCCACTTGGTGCTTTGGCGATTACATCACTCCCATTATTTTCATTAGTCGACGAAGGGAATAATCCAAGTTGAGAGGAACTCCCAACATTATTCAACACTGGGTTTTCCTTTATTTCAACGGATAGGTGTCGGCTCATCACCAAAGCTACAGCATCAGCCGGTGATCTCACTAATGTACCGCCATCCCATGCAGGATCAGAGGTAATCCCTTTCAATTGATCTATTATTTGCCCTGGTTCAATCCCAGATCTAAGGCCCAATGAGGCAAGCCTAGCAATTGCTTCCAAATAAGCTTGGTCAGTACTTCCTGATTTACCAAGAGTAGCAAATACCTCAAAAGGATGGCCTTCATCATCAAAAGTTATATTTACAAACATGGTGCCTTGACCGGTACGAACTCTATCGGTCACTCCCATAACTGACACTGGCCTTTGTCTAGGCACTTTCAGGTGATCTAAGGTGTCCGCAGCAGCATCTTCATCCTCATTTTTGCTAGAACCCGTTTCTAGTACTTGCATCGACTTGGATCCATCCCGGTATACTGTAACTGCTTTGCAACCAGTTTCCCAGGCTAACCTATAAGCATCTTTAACATCTTGAATAGTTGCTGAATTAGGAAGATTAATAGTTTTAGAGACAGAATTGGTCACATGTTTTTGCCACACTGCCTGCATTTTGACATGAGCTTCGGGTGACACATTCATAGAAGTCCTATAAACAGCAGGATCTATTCCGTGTTCAGACATAATTGAATCCCCTTGTTCTGGATTTTCAACTATTTGTTCTAGAACTCTATTTACGGCATCGGATGAACCGAGTTTATCTTCAAGACTCTCAGTAACGGAAATAGGAGCGTCAAGCAACCTAGAACTACTCCCTTCATGATCAGTCCATAAAACATTGGACCAATATGCCAACGCGAAATGAGGCTCAATACCACTAGAGCATCCAGCTATCCTACTAATGGTTCCTGTAGGAGCAATCGTAATTACGCTCGAATTACGTACAGGAGGCATGCCCCATTCCTTCAGAGCAGATTGTTCATATTGTGAAAAAGGACCTCTTTCTTCAGCCACTTTAGCGGATTCGTCCCATGCGGTGGTATTCAAAAACGATCCGAGTCTATCAGCCAACGCAATGGCTTCCTCTGAGTCATATGGTATTCCCATTCTTACTAAGGAGTCCGCCCAACCCATGACTCCTAAACCAATTCTTCTAGTTTCTAAATTAACATCCCTTAATTTGGATAAAGGAAAAGAATTCACTTCTATCACGTCATTTAAAAATCGAACGGCTGTCCTCGTGGTCTGCTCCAACGTCTTCCAATCAAAATCATTACCGGCTATATGTAGATCCAGATTAATTGATCCAAGGCAGCAATTTCCATAATTTTCTAAGAATTCCTCACCACATGGATTGCTTGTCTTTATTTTGCCCATTTGAGGATTAGGAGCCGTTTCCCATACTCTATCAACAAACAC
Source organism: uncultured Dehalococcoidia bacterium (assembly GCA_964620395.1). Taxonomy (GTDB): domain Bacteria; phylum Chloroflexota; class Dehalococcoidia; order Lucifugimonadales; family UBA826; genus CAZUHE01. Next base: position 2,695 of record CAZUHE010000073.1, on the reverse strand, counting down.
TACACCTGGGTCCCCTGTCTTCCATGCTGATTCAGTGATTTCATTCCACAGATCTCTCGCTTTTACAGTGCCAAACACAGTATTAGCCGGTCCGTCTCCAGTGTCCCTTGGGTTCATCAAATCCCAATCAGCATCATCATCAACAGCTTTCATAAAATCATCAGTCAGTTGAACTGAGATATTGAAGTTTTGAAGAGTGTCATCTCCATCTTTACAATGAATGAATTCTCTTATATCGGGATGAGAAATAGATAACTGTCCCATATGTGCACCCAGCCTGAAAGCACCTTGAGTGAGAGTTGCCCCCACGGAAGAGTAAAGTTTCATGACTGCTATTGGACCACAAGCCTGACCATGAGTTGTGGAAATTTGATCTTGCTTTGGCCTTAACCCAGAAAGCCCAAAACCGATTCCACCACCCCATTTTTCTATCATTGCAGCATCATTCGCAACTTCCATAATAGACTGTATGTTGTCGTCTGGAGATACCACAAAACATGCTGAAAGACACCCACGACCTGTACCTGCATTTACGATGGTAGGTGAATTCGGGAGGAATTTTAAACTTGACATTGCATTGAAATAACGTAGTTCGTAATCCAAACGCTCTTGTTCAGGAGATCCCAAGGCAACAGCTCCTGCCACTCTCTGAAATAATCCCCGTACATCCTCAACAGGATTACCTTCATCATCTCTCAACAAATATCGTTTATCGATTATAAAACGAGCATTTTCGGATAGTCCTAAACCATCAGGATGTATATTTGAATCACTATCAGAATTATCTCCAAGCCCATTATTTGTCACTTCTGCTGTTGCGTTACCCTCAACGGTAGCTGACTCAAGAACTTTTGTAACGTTGTCTATAATTTCATCTCTGTCATTCATACCTTGATTGTCCCCTGAAGCTACTTCTTGAGTCATACAACAAACTCCTATGTTGTTTTGTTACTATTGTTTAATTTCCAGAAGAGTTAGCAATCCTTTTACCAGGTTTCCTACCTCTACGCCTCCTACCAGGTACAGTAAGCTCATCTTCTTTCAAGAATGAAAGTTGACTACTTTCTTCCACAGGGAGTCCAGGTTCCATTAAGGCCTCAACTTCATTCTTGAAACTTTCTATATCCCGAAAATCTCTATAAACACTTGCAAACCTTATGTAAGCGACTCTATCTAAATCTTTGAGCCTATCCATAACCAGTTCGCCTATGATTCTAGATGAAATTTCCGCCCTTCCAAGATTGGACAGATGGTTTTCTATCTCATCTATGCTTTTATCGATGCTACCTACAGGCAGAGGTCTTTTTGCACAGGCGTTTGTAAGACTTTCCCACAATTTATCCTTGCTAAATTCTTCTCTCCTGCCATCTCTTTTGACCACCAACAAGGCTCGAGTTTGGACTCTCTCATATGTTGTGAATCTTAATCCACAGTTCAAACACTCTCTTCGACGTCTTATAGTATCACTGGAATCTCTTGAGTCTATTACCTTAGAGCTTTCGTTATTACAGAAAGGACAATACATCCACAATGTACCTTAAAAGAACCGCCAGCGGCCAAGACAGCACAAACAAAATACACTATCCCTCGTATGGCACTTCAAAAGGTACACCACATATTGGGTAGTGTCAACGGCAAAACCGGCGCTTATTTACATATCTTTAAATCTCTAATACATTAAAAATATAGTTTGATTACAAAGCACGAAACCATATCCTCGCACTGTCAGGAACTAGTTTCCGTAGAAAACGTCCCTAGCCTATGCTTGGCCATTTTTATTTTCGTAACCCATTGGAGATCCCACGTCACTCCTTCTAAGGAAAGGTGGCACATCCAGTGAGTCTGCATTAGATGCTACTTTAGCAGCCGCTTCTATCGTTTTCTTCATATCTTTTTCCAACAAGGTTTCAGTTGTGGGAAAACCAGTGGCTATGATCGTCAGTTTAATCTCGTTTTCCATTTTGGGATCTGTAGTCATTCCAAAAATAATGTTTGCTTCCGGATCGACAACTCTCTGTATAACTTCTGCTGCCTCATGAACCTCATTTAGTTTCAGATCACTACCGCCAGATATATTAAATAAAACACCCGACGCTCCCTCTATAGACACATCCATCAATGGATTAGTTATAGCTTGCTGCGCTGCATCTCTAGCCCTTGATTCTCCGCTTCCGTAACCTATAGACATCCAAGCAGGGCCAGCGTCTCTCATAATACTTTGAACGTCCGCAAAATCCAAATTAATATCCCCAGCATTCGTGATCAATTCAGTTATGGATTGAACTCCGAGTCGCAACACATCGTCCGCCAACTTAAAAGCATTCTCAGCTGTGACTTCTTCCCTTGCTACAACACTTAATCGCTGGTTTGGAATAACCAGCAATGTGTCTACATTATCTTGCAATTTATCTATACCAGATTGAGCTTGATTAGACCTTCTGATACCTTCAAAGGCAAATGGTCTCGTCACCACCCCCACGGTTAACGCGCCGGTTTCTCTAGCTATTTCCGCTATTACAGGGGCTGCCCCTGTTCCTGTACCTCCCCCCATACCAGCAGCCACAAACACCATGTCGCAATCTCTTATAATGTCATATATTTCTTCCCTACTCTCTTCAGCTGACATTTCCCCTTTTTCTGGATTCCCTCCCACTCCCATACCTTGGGTTATTTGATCTCCTATACGTATTCTTGT
>CAZUHE010000072.1:2539-6215 GCA_964620395.1 uncultured Dehalococcoidia bacterium | reverse complement strand
CGATCCAAAGGTTTGTTAGACCCTCAACCTTCCGCTGGAGGGATTCCACGTGTTGCGGTAGACCAAATAGAAGAGATGTTCAAGTCCGTTCAAAAAGGTGGCAGCGCGGAAGTTCTAAAAAAAGAACTTGATAAATGGGGTGTTTACGCTTACTACGAAGATAGATTCCTGCAACTTTTTCGATGAGATATGAAAGTTAGCTATTAAGATTTAGTTGATTCTACTGATTCTTTTTAATTTCTTTATGTCAGAATATTACGAGAGAATTAATGATAAAAATTTTGAGAGTGTACAAATTAACGGGATAGGTATGATAGACTTTATTGGTTAAGTTTGTGATTATCCAATCAACGGAAATTTGATTTAAATTTTATGTATAGACAAGAAGAACCAGAAGTTAATTTCGAAAAGGTTTTCGCCCGATTTAAGGGTATTTTTGGTTTTTTGGGTGGATCCGGAAAAGGATTTGGCCCAATTTTGATTCTTGTGATTATCGTTATTGGTGGCGGTTTTTGGGTAGCTAGCGGGCTTTTTAGTGTTCAACCTGGTGAACAAGCTGCTTTAAAAATGTTTGGTAAATACTCTCAAACGAAAGATCCGGGACTTCAGTGGTGGTGGCCGGGTCCAATAGGTGCAAGGGACGTGGTCAGGGTTGACGAGATAAGGAGACTTGAATTGGGAGTCCGAGGGGACGCCCCTGTGCTTAGTGAATCGTTGATGATCACAGGTGACCCAGATGAATCCGGGGATCCTGGGGAAGCTCCAAACATAGTGGATGCACAGTTGTTAGTTCAGTACGACATTAAGAATCTTAAGGATTATTTGTACAAAGTAGTGTCACCTGATGCCGCGACATTGAAAGATGCAACGGAGACCTCATTGAGGCAAGTTGTGGGTAGTCGGCCTATAGATGATATTTTAACGGACAAGAAAGAAGAAGTGCAGATAGAAACCCAAAATAAATTGCAAGATATTCTAGATAATTACCAGTCTGGAATAAGGATACGTGAAGTCAAATTACTTAACGTATTTGCCCCTGAACAGGTTAAAGACGCCTTTGATGATGTTGTAAGGGCTAAGGAAGACAAGGCCAAGATCATCAATTTAGCTGATGCATACAAGGAAAGTGTACTTCCACAATCTCGTGGACAGGCTGCAAAAATGTTGCAGGAAGCTGAAGGATTTAGGCAACAAAAAATAGCGGTGGCTGTGGGTGAGGCTGAAAGATTTCTTGCTATTCAAATGGAATATGAGAAATCCAAGGATATAACTCGTAAGAGACTTTATCTGGAAGCCATGGAAGAGATATTACCCGGAATAAGCAAAATTTTAGGTGACCCAGGTGAAGTTATCTTGGTAAATCCAGATAGCGGACGTGTGTTGCCTGTACCGATCACTGGAGAATGAGGATGGTTAAATGAAATCATTGTCATTAATTATTATAGCGATTATCGTTGTTGCGGCGATTTTTCTGCCTCAATTGTTTTTTACGGTTGATGAAACGGAAGTGGCCATTGTTACAAGGTTCGGAGAGATAAAATCAGAAGTTTATGATCCTGGGCTTAATATCAAGACTCCCTTTATCGATAGCGTAACAAGGTTTGAGAAGAGGCTGTTGATTTTTGATGCCCCACCTAACTCCTTACTGACGAAAGATAAAAAACGACTGATCATCGATGTCTACGCAAGGGGCAGAATTATTGATTCTGGTACTTTCCGCGAAAGACTCGGGGATGAACAGAGAGCAGCGGATAGGGCAGTTGACATAATATCTTCAGAACTGAGAAGAGAGATAGCGAGCCATAATCAGTCAGAGATAATAACGACCCAAAGAGATTTGATGATGGCCAATGTGTTAGAAGCAGTAAAACCAAAATTAGCTGATTTCGGTATTGAAGTGGAAGATGTAAGGATTAAAAGAGCCGATTTCCCAAATGAAATTGCCGAAAGTGTATATGCTCGGATGCAGGCTGAAAGGAAACGTAAGGCAGATAAAGAAAGGGCAGAAGGCGCGGAAATAGATGCTCAGGTTAGAGCAGATGCTGATCGTAAGGCTACAATCATCTTAGCCAATGCTAAAAGAGACTCCAGTATTACAAGAGGTTGTGGTGAGGCTGAGGCAACAGGAGTATTTGCAGAAGCTCTGAACAAGGATCCTGAGTTTTACAGCTTCCAACGTTCTCTTGAGTCGTTCAAACAGATACTTACTAGTGGTACGACAATAATTCTGCCGTTGGGGGGCTTTGGATCTGTGTTCGAACAGATACGAGAAGGAGTGGATGAGGCTACTTTGATAACCTCTGGGTCTACTCCCGAAGATGGCACGGTATCCGAAGTCGGAACCAAATGTGCGGAAGTATCTGCGGCTTGGTATCTTGCATCTGAACTAAATATAGATCAACCTGACTTGACTCTTGTTTCGTTGGAAAAAAAGCAATGGCAGGACTCAACCTATGGTTGTATTGAAGGTGCAGAAAAATCTCAGCTTCCTATACCGGGATTCCAGGTTGGGTTTCTCTATGATGGGGAAACTTATTCTGTTAGAACTAATCAATATGGATCTTTGCTTAAGATTTGCTAAAGCTTAAGGTTCGTCCTTGCTTTATTTCCTGATTGTAGATAGCGTCTTGTGAGGGGCTGATTGTTGGGAGCCACATTTAACATCGAATTTTCATGGCATGAAGCTGAAGAAATTCATGGCGTGGAGTCTTTGTTAAACCTAGTTGCCAGTCTGACTCTTGAAAGATGTAATGTGCCCAACGCTAGTGCTAGCCTTGTTATAACGGATGATGAGACTGTAAAAGAACTCAACATGACACATAGAGGCTTGGATGAAGTGACGGATGTACTTTCTTTCTCCAACAATTTTGAGGGACAGTATTACGGTGATCCTGAAGATGTTACATCATCAGAAACCGACTTTGTTTTACCGCCCGACCAAAAGGAAACAATTGGGGAAGTGGTTATTTCCTTGCCGCAGGCAATCAGACAGTCAAAATTGGAAGGAAACAGCCTGCGCATGGAATTGAGCAAACTGGTTGCTCATGGGTTCTTACATTTGCTAGGCTACGACCATATGGAAACTCAGGATAGAAAAGTGATGGAAGAATTGGAAGCAGATATACTAATTAAAGTTGGCGGAGATGTCTGAAGTTCTTTACAGGAAATGGCGACCAGGTACTATGTCAACTCTCCTTGGTCAGGACCATGTTACTCATACTTTAAAACAGGCGGTTATAAGAAACCGCCTTGCACACGCTTATTTATTTTGTGGTCCCAGGGGTACGGGTAAAACTAGCACTGCAAGAATCCTGGCAAAGGCGATTAACTGTGTGGCTCCAGTTGATGGTGAGCCTGACAATTCTTGTCATATTTGCCTTTCTATAAATGAATCCCGTTCACTAGATCTTATAGAAATTGATGCCGCCAGCAATAGGCGAATAGCGGATGTGCGGGATTTAACTGAAAAGATACATTACAGTCCGTCAGAATCCAAGTTCAAGATTTACATAATTGACGAAGTGCATATGCTTACTAACGAGGCCTTTAACGCACTTTTGAAGACGCTCGAGGAGCCTCCTGCCCACGCTTTGTTGATTTTGGCCACTACAGAGGTAGAAAAAATACCACTGACTATAGTTTCCAGGTGCCAGCGGTTTGATTTCAGGCGAGTGTC
>CAZUHE010000072.1:0-2439 GCA_964620395.1 uncultured Dehalococcoidia bacterium | reverse complement strand
CAGTAGTAAACCTAAGATATCGAATATACCTCAGAAAACATCGTTCGAATCTAGAGAAATTCCACCTGATAATAAACAGAGGGTTTCACCCGCTGTGACAAACCATCCAGCACCAACTCCTACAGCGAAACCAGAAGTTTCAATACGGGATGGAGTTAATGGAGAATTAGATCAAAAATGGAATGAATTACTGCGTGGGTTACGGCAGACAGGGAACAGATTTAACGTGGGTGCTTTGTTAAGAGGGTGTGTTTCTAAAACTATAGATGATAACAACCTGATATTTTATTTCCGACATTCTTCTCATGTGGATAGGATAAAAAGTGAAATTGAAAATGTATCGGTATTGAATCAATTTAAGGAAACAGTTAACGATGTTCTAGGTGTAAGGTATGAAATAAGAGTTGAATTATTAGATAATGCTGGTGGTAGAAACGGTAAGTCAGCATCACAAAAAAGTCACTTGGTGCGCGCTGCGCAATCTCTGGGTGCACAAATTGTTGAAGAGAGGGAGAAATCAGACTAATGAATAGGAATATGATAAAACAGGCTCAGCAACTTCAAAAGCAGATGGCAAAAATGCAGGAAGAGATAGAGGCTACCAAGGTGGAGTATACGTCGGGAGGAGGAGCTGTTAAGGTCGTTGTAACCGGTAAAATGCTGGTTGATTCAATTGAGATAAACCCCGAGGTAGTAGATCCTGAAGACGTTGACATATTACAAGATTTGATCATTACGGCCATTAATGGGGCTATAGAAGAGGCACAAGAATTAGCCTCTTCCAAGATGGGGGCTTTGACAGGAGGCCTCAATATACCAGGCTTAATGTAGGCAACTTTCAGGCCAAAATTCAAAGGACGCAGAGTGAACTCCAATTCATATGGTGACTCGCCTTTAGTACAAAGATTGATAGATGAATTTAGTCGTTTACCAGGGATAGGGCCTAAAACGGCCCAACGTCTAACTTATTACCTCATAAAAATGCCGAACGAGCAATCAGAAAGTCTTTCTGAGGCAATTATTTCCATGAAGAGAAATATAGTGTTGTGCCTCCAATGTTTCCATATAACTGATAAAGAACTTTGTGATGTTTGTACAGACACATCAAGGGACCAAAATACATTGTGTGTAGTAGAGCAACCTCTTGATGTGGTGGCTTTTGAAAAAACAGGAACTTATGTAGGGAGATACCATGTTTTACACGGAGCCATTTCACCGATAAACGGAATTGGTCCTGATAACCTTAATATACGCCCTTTGATTGAACGTATTGCTAAAGAAGATTTTAAGGAAATAATACTGGCTACAAACCCTAATCTTGAAGGAGAGGCGACTTCGCTTTATATACACAGGTTGATTGGTGACCTGGGAGTTAAAGTGACAAGACCAGCAAGAGGACTGCCAATGGGTGGAGACCTCGAATATGCGGATGAAGCCACCCTTGGAAGTGCCCTAGAGGGAAGGCAGAGTATTTAGAAAGTTATTTTAGATTGTGTTCGTAGGACATCAAATTCATGAGGCCCAGGACTTATCAAACAAAGGCGGTTGTGCTCAAGGCACGAGCTTTGGGAGAAGCAGACAGACTGCTCACGTTATTTACGGAAGCTCAAGGACGATTGTCCGCTGTTGCGAGGGGTGCAAGAAGGCCAAAAAGTCGAATCGGTGGTTCCTTGGATGTGTTGAATTTTGTGGAAGTTTCCTTGTCACCTGGTAGAACTTTCGATCACCTGAATGAATGTGTCGTCATCGATGGATTTAAAAGTTTGAAAAAGGATTTGAAGGGTATAGCCAATGGTGTTTATTTAGCTGAGCTTATAGATACTTTTGGGGACGAGAGGACACAAAACGTACAACTTTTAAGAATATTGGTAGAAGGCCTCACATTTTTGGATCGTTCTCTGACATCAGATATTTTGATTAGAAAGTTCGAAATGAATCTGCTTAACATTTGTGGATTCGCACCTGAATTGGCGAATTGCGTTTCGTGCAGACAAAAGCTTTCTCCTGATGGTTACTTATTCGATCTTACCCAAGGAGGCGTTCTATGCGGATCTTGTGAAACGCAGGCTGTAAACGAATCCCAAAGGTTGTCTCTGAATGCTATGAAAATGATGAGATTGTTGAAAAAAAATGTTGCGGATTTATCCGTGTTGAGCGAGTTAGACCTTGCGGATAGTGTTAAGCTGGAGATTGAAAATATTTTAAGAAAATATCTCAGGTTTGTAGCCGAACGAGATTTAAGATCTACTAGGTTTGTTGACCATATCGAAACCCTGTCCCCATAGTGCATTGATGAATTCTTTAGTAATTAAGTTGAATACTATGTCGGTAACGTCCTAATTCCGGTAAAATGTTGTCTTGTTGTTTTTGTAGAATGAACAACATGCCCCTATAGCTCAGGAGGATAGAGCACCGGTTTCCTAAACCGGGTGCACAGGT
>CAZUHE010000071.1:4625-6247 GCA_964620395.1 uncultured Dehalococcoidia bacterium | reverse complement strand
CTCAACCAATTGAGTAGTTCCCCTTCTCCCTCCCCATCGTTCATGCCCCCACGAACTACAGGGCAAGACGTTGAAACATCACGTAAGCAACAACGAAATGCACATGGGGCAAAGCCCGATGTCTCTAACAAAACGGGAGAAACCAAAAGAGCAAACCGCTCTGGATGGAACGGTGGAGGTATCCCGGCAGAACGCTTTGAATCGAAACAAGAGGCGATTGACCGGTACGGGGAAGCACTCAAACGCGGGTGGATTGATTCGTCCCAAGCATCGAAACACGCTTTCTTTGCCACGTGGGCCGGGATTGTCCGTCTCTATCGGGCTGGAGATGTAACCAACCCCGGTGGATATCTCTCTGCTCTGCTCAAACGTCGCCTAATCACCTCGTTTCCCACTCTCGACGATGAAGCAACGGTCAAACGTCTGGGTTTGATGGTGTGAAGTGGGCCCGCCAGGGGCCACGGGGATACGAAAAAAACCCGCTGCTCCACACGGGATGAAGCAACGGGTTCTTGGACGCATACCGGTTACACACCGGGAGCAGGGTTTGGTATCGGCAAGGTTTGCCCGTCCTCGCCAACCCTCAACCGGTGCTTCTCTTGTACGGTGCGTTCATTCTTGGGACGTGGGCCATCAGAGCATCGTTGACCACCTCGCTCATGCTCTTCTCTTCCATCAGGGCAAACAGCTTGAGGTCTAGGTGAGTCCTCTGGTCAATGCGGCAATAGAGGTTGCTGCTCCCCTTCAAGCTACGTCTCTTTCGCTTGGGGGATTCTTCTACTGCTGCCTCCACCGCTATCTCTGGTGGGGAATCAGCAACAGGGGGAACCACCATTGGTTCAACCGCCTGCTCTGGTAGAGGGGTCAAACTCTCGGCCAAATAATTGGCCACCATAGAACTGTCGTTCTCGATGATGCTGTCGTGCATATCTGCTTTGCTCAACGGGGTAACCGGTACGCGTCCATATTGGTAATCGTCAATCAAGCAAACCCAACCGAAATGGTGATATCACGAAAGCTACCAATGCCCCCCTTTGCCCTATCCGTACAAGTGATATTTCTTCCCAGTTGATATCAACGTGTCCCGTGGAAAACCTTTCACCTAGGCACACCATCACCACATTTCGAAATGGTCTCTTGGTTATCTGGTGTGATATCTCACCCGCACCCCACGAAAAAAGCACACAGTCAACCGGGCAACCCCGGTCAACCATGTGCCTATCCCGATAGCCGATTTCTTTTCCCAGATTATTTTCTGGTCAAAGTGGCCCAGCCTGGGCCATGTGACATCACTCCGCTGCCTTTGTTCGTTTCTTCTTGGGGATGATTCCTGCACGCCTGAGAAGAGTGTCCTGCTTGCTTGTCAGGGATTTCACCTCTTTCTTCATTGCTGCCACCGCAGCATTCACCTCCAAACGCAATGCTTTCTTTGCGGCATCCGCACTGGCAATCAAGTCCATCAACTCTTGAAGTCTGGCGTAGTCAACGGTCTTGTGCTTTCGGGGTACGTACTCGCGAAAGGGAGCGAGGATGTCATCAATACTGTTCATGTCTGCCATCAAAATATTTCCATATCAAGAAAGGTTGTTGCGGAGTGGCCCGCCAGGGCCACGTGATATCAA
>CAZUHE010000071.1:1914-4525 GCA_964620395.1 uncultured Dehalococcoidia bacterium | reverse complement strand
CAATTACCAGTTTTTCTATCCCAATTACCCAGAAAACAAACCAATTGCATTGGTAATCAAAGCAGTAGAACAATTACCACTTTTTATCTGCCAACATTTTCCCTTTTCACTAGTGAATATTCGTGATTTTTTGGCAATTTATCACCAAATATGTACCAGTGAATTAGGGGTGGTTTGTAGGCAACAAGCAAACTACCAGAGTTTGATTCAAGAAAGTAGCCTATTTCAGGATAAACCACGCCCTTATGACGGACACATTACCATCCGTCATTGCATTGAAGTGAGCAAATTACCTCTGGGCTAATGGTTTTTTTGTCTGGATTTTGTGTCCGTCCCAAGTTGCTGGGCGAGCATTGCTTGGAATTCCCATCTCCCCAAATACGCTTTGTGAGAGCGTTGACGTAGTAATTCTGTCTGCTGCTGTATCTCGGATGATACGCCCCATGAAGTTGAACGGGGCAAGGTAGTTTGACAACCTCGAATTTCAGCAGATTCACAACAATCTAACAATGTGATTTTCCGATTTTCCCAACGGGGCCTTGTGTGGCCCTCTGTAGGGTTGTTTGTGTTCTTTGGGGGAACACTCATTGGTGGCCTTTCAAATGGCTTGTGGGCCATCCTCCGGCCTTGCTTTGGCTATTCCTCCTCTTTCATGTACGCACTTGCGTTCTTCTCCGGCCATACCATTGGCAAACGTCCAATTCCGTAAGAACGTGGACGCATCATGGGTATGCGGCGAATCCTCATGTATTGGTCGTCCCATACTTCCTCATGGCTCAAACCGTCCACCTCCACGAATCCCAATCGCTTGTACCAATCACGTAATTCATCCCACGCCAACCGTGTGAGTTTTGTGGGTAGCTTTTCCGATGAATCATCAACCATGTCTTTGGTTGCCTTACGAGGGTTTGACCAGTCGATTTCTGTCAGAAAGTTCGAGCCGCCAGGCTCGAACTTATCCCCAACGTCCCAGAGCGGAGTGTGGAAGCAACACGGGGCAAGCCACAGAGAGAACATTCCACATTGGATTTTCTTCCCGTCGTGGGTTGCGTCATTTTGAGCGGCCAACCCGTCAACGTCCTGAGCAACGTCCTGCAATGCTCTTACCGCTCTCGTGGCTATCCCCTTGCCTCCCCATCTCTCATCCACCCAGAGGATTTGGAGATGTCCCCTACAGCATTGGTCGCTGTGTTTGGGCAAACAGGCAATGGCAAATTTCCCGGTTTCTTCGTCGTTGAATTTCCAGAAATCACTCTTGCCTGTTCTGCCGGGTAGCCCCACCCACACCTCTCTCAACGAACCATCGGGGTTTGTGGCACACCCGCGTTCAGATGTCCCCTTCAACATTTGAAAACGGGAATCCGCGGCGAGCCTGCTGTGGAATACCTCCGTAGGACAAACGCTCTTGCTCAGCGATTTTTTAGCAGCAGCAATTGCCCTGTCGGGTCCATTAGCGAATCCGCCCATGCACCACGACCTGTAAGCGGCGTAGCGTTGGAATTCTTCGTCGAATGATGAAGCGTGTCGAACCATTACGAGCCACCTGGGCCATGTGTGTTCGAGATTCGACGAATCATCCCCACACATTCGTGATAGGCCTCTAGGCTCGGAAAGTGTTGAGCCGCTGCCTTTGCCTCGAGTACCTGCACCCCAGTCCAACGGTGTGCTTCTCTCCGTCCCTCGTTCCCAATCGCACCGTATATGGATTGTGGTGTGGGTTTGAACCCGTGCTTTCGTTCTGTCTCTTCTGCTACCTGCCGGTTGTTGGCTCCAACTGGTAGGCCTCTGTACGCGTCGCGTATCTGCTCTGCCTTCGTCATGTCAGTAACACTCCCACTAATAGAAAAAAACCAAGACAAGCCACGCACCCAACGTTCCCACTGGATGGTTCTTCGCTTGTCCGCACCTCGTCGGCCATGACCATGTAATCAATGATGTCATAGCCCTCGTCCTCAACGTCAAAGTCCAAATCGTCAATCAACATCTCTGTACGAAACCCCCTTGCACACCTTCCAGATTGTCCGTTGGGAAACCGGCATATTCCTCGCAATCTTGTGCGTACTCATCCCACATTTGTGCAATGCCCTTGCTTCCCTTACTTGGTTGTCAGTTAGTTTCCTCTTTTCAAGTCCCGTGATTCTCCTGTGTTCTTTCTCGTCAACGAACTCTGCATTCTCTCTGCTGTAGTGTCCATCTCTGTCTTTTCTGTGAATGCAATCACCGGGCTTCATCCCCTTTTCTACAGCAAAAGAGCGGAAGTCTTGATAATCGTTGAATCGGTTTTCAATTCCCCGTTTGACGTATGATTTGCTTCCCTTTGTACGCCATACCATGTTCCCATATTTCTTACGATAATCTCTTTCTTTGCACACGTTATACCATCATCATTCTCCAATATTTTCGAGTCTTGTTTGTCCTGATTTACTGTTCCTAACAGGGGAGAACATTGGTAAATCCCCTTACTCTCTTTCATACACCAAACGTACAAAAGAATACCGTTTATCTTATTATACCCGTGTGAGACGAATTCCGCACAAAAAAAAAGACCCCCGATTTCTCGAGAGTCTTTCACAGAATAAGCGTTTGAAGCCGCCAGGCTCACATGATATCA
>CAZUHE010000071.1:0-1814 GCA_964620395.1 uncultured Dehalococcoidia bacterium | reverse complement strand
CTTGGTTCCACAACATTCTCCCGATTGAATCCATTCCCTGTATGGACAATTCTACCCCCGGTTTTTTTTCCACCAAGAAAGGGAAAGAGAGCATCTTGCGTAAGTCCTGTTGGACAAATGGAATACGTCAATGCAAAGAGGAAGAATCTGGTAGGGCCGGCTGGAATCAGACAGAAACGAAAAAACGACCCCGCCAGGGTCGCGTGATATCACAGGAAATAAGCCGCGTTTCTCTCTCTCTCCAACGGGGTTGATTGGGAGAGACAACGCCTACTCGTACATTTCAGTTGCCTCAATCTCTCGCCCATGCAGGTAAACCGATGTCACACTGATGTTGCTGTGCCTCATGAAATCTCGCACAGTTGCCAGTGAATGCCCGGTATCGAGCAGCATCGTAGCTGCTGTGTGGCGCCCAGAGTGAATTGAGAGTTCGTCTTTCCTGCCCTCTGGAAGACAACGTATTGCGGAGTCAAAACGCTTGGCGATTTCCTGCCGTAAGAACCCTTTCCCATTCGTTTTTACGAGGAAATTGTCCGTTGGTTTTGTTCTCCCATGTGCGTTGAGGTTACGCACATCCCGCAAGTACCGTTCAAGCACAACACTCGTACCGGAATCGGGGATTGTCACATCCGCACTTTTCCCCCCCTTGCCCTCAAAAACGTGGACGTATGGCTTATCCCCTAGCACAACGTCTTTGATTCTGAGGTGAGCTATTTCCGAGCAACGTAGCCCACACACCGTGGACAAACGGAATACCACCTCATTCATCCGGGTATTCACGCTACGTTTTCCCCTTCGTCGTAGGTCGTCCAATACCTGCTGCACCTCATCCGCTGTCATCACGTTGGTCTTACGTACTGTCCATGCTGCTGCTGCATTCATCGTTGATGCCCTCTCGAGAAGTGGCCCGTCCAGGGCCACGTGCTATCACCTTGAAGTGTGCAAATGCTGATGCATTTCTCAAAGCATAGGGATTATCGTCCCCATGTCAAGCAAATGGTGATGCATTTCCCATGATAAGCACCACTATTGGTAAATTAGTGGGCATTTACGTGGGAGCGTCGGCAAAGACGTATTTGCCACATCGGGAGTGATAGCCATACTCCCGGCCACAATTCGAACTGCGGATTGCAGCAACACTGTCCTTTGCTCTGTGGCGGGAACCACGGGGCAAAAGAAAAGCCCGGTAGCGGGAACTACCGGGCAAAGTGTTCGCATGCGATTCGCCAGTAACCATTCCGCATGAGCATTGGAGGCTCGAAATGGCTATGGCTGAACGTGTTTGTACAGTCACCCGAGGAACCCCACAAGAGGGAATCCCGGCAAAACTCTCCCCCGCTTCTCGATTGCTGCTGATGCTGCTCGAGGAGTACTGCGGTTTCGGGTCAGCTCGCAAAGAGTTCTGTTGGCCTTCAATCGGAACGCTTGCATCCCGTATGGGTTGCTCAAAGCGTTACGTGTCCAAGCTACTGCAAAGGCTCATTCGGGACGGATACGTCGCCTCTGAGGCACGCCACCGCAACGATGGGAGCAGGACATCGAATCGGTATTGGTTGCTCGAGACCCCGATTGTCGCACCTGGGCCACGTGATAACGGTGATGCTCCAACTTCCCAAGTTCGTGAAACCGCCACGAATCCCTCTCAACCAATCGAGTACCCCCTACGGGAAATGAACCCATGTCGCTGGACTGAGAATCCAGAATCATCGGACCACCTACCTGCCGTACTACACGATGCGGAACTTCTTCAATCCCCTCGTAAACCCGCTGATGTAAGCACGAGTGACTCTGAATCACTTAGCCTAGGTTCGAGT
>CAZUHE010000070.1:0-6329 GCA_964620395.1 uncultured Dehalococcoidia bacterium | reverse complement strand
TGCGTCATCCATATTGGTCTTATGAAGAAGTTCTACCGCAAAGAAACAAATCAGTCCTGCACCAAACCCAATCGCTAATGAGCCCATTGCGTCAACAGCTCCAGCTGCAGGTGTGATCGCTACAAGTCCAGCGACAGCACCCGTAGCCACTCCTACAGCACCCATTTTTCCGGTTTTTAGGTGTGATATGACACCCCAAGTAAGCGCTGCTGTAGACGCTGCTAGGCTTGTTACTAGAAATGCGTTGGCTGCCGAGTCATTTGCTGCTACGGCAGATCCAGCGTTAAATCCAAACCAGCCAAGCCAGAGTATTGCTGCTCCAAGTACAACATAAGGAACGTTGTTTGGTTGCAGACCAGGGTTTCTTCGTTTTCCTACCAGGAGTGCTGCTACAACTGCGGCTATTCCTGCATTTATATGGATTACGGTGCCACCTGCAAAATCCAAGGCTCCAAGGTCCCACAGCCAGCCGTTTACTTCAGTACCATCTGCTATGACGTTCGAGGCCCATACCCAGTGTGTTATGGGAGAGTAAACCAAGGTACTCCAGAGCACCAAAAATATCAGGTAAGTGCTAAATTTGAATCTTTCTGCAAATGCTCCAGTAATAAGAGCAGGTGTAATTACTGCAAACATCATTTGAAAAGCCACGAAAAGTAGTGGGGGTATGTCGTCGCCTTCTGATGACGTGAATGAAACCCCAGATAACCCCAAATGGCTAAAATCACCAATGAATGCATTACCTGTGCCGAAAGCTAAACTGTATCCCCACAAAACCCATACTATGCTCACTATAGCTATCGACATGAAACTCATCATTATCGTGTTGACAAGATTTTTAGCTCGGACTAAGCCACCATAGAAGAAAGCTAATCCAGGTGTCATGAAGAATACTAGTGCAGTGGCAACCAACATCCAAGCTGTATGTCCCGAATCCATAATTGTACTCCTTGTTACCGGGTTGTTTTGCGCAAACTCAATAATTAGGTTTTTTGCTAACGACCCTACGTTAAACTTTCAAAAACATTAAATCGTTAATGTTTCTTAAATATTGCGTAGTTGTTAAAACTTTGTTACCCCGTTGTTACAGGTTTATTTCCTGTTAAGGGTATGAATTTCTTAAAGGCTATGACAAACACTTAATTCCATCACTAAATCTCAAAATCCACAATATGTAGGAGAACATACTTAACTACTGAGATACTATATATTGTATGAAATACTTGCCTTTTTTAAAGCAATGGGTGTATAGTATTTAATTGAGCTAACTATTCCTTGAAAGGAGGGAGATATGGAAGCGTATTGTGTAAAGTGTAGAGCTAAGCGAGAAATTAAGGACGCTGAGCAAGTAACACTCAAGAATGGCCGTCCCGCAACGCGTGGAAAGTGCCCGACTTGTGGTGTGAATGTTTTTAGGATTGGAAAAGGATAATATCTTTTAGACTGATCCGGTAGGGACAGATTTTTATTAATCTGTCCCTGTCTTTTAAATTGAACTTAAATCAAGTTCGTGGCAACGTGTTTCCAAAAAACCTCGTCAAAACGGGGTTTTTTGCTTTTAGGATTATGTAAATGAAAAAAATAAGATTCATTGTAGGCACCTACACTCATACAGCAAATTTGGATTACATTCCCCGTAATGTCGAGAGAAGGGATGGGATTTATACGGTGGAAGCTCTGTTAGAAAATGGAGAAGCATCTATCACCTCAACGATGGGAGGTATTGATAATCCTTCTTTTGTTGCTTTAAATGCTGCCAATACCAGACTTTACGCGGTCAGTGAGATAGAAGAATACGAGGGGAATGCCTCGGGAATAATATGTGCATATTCTGTTGATAATGACGGACGTTTGGCCGAGATAAATAGAAGGCTGAGTGGAGGACGAGGTCCGTGCCATATAAGGTTAAATTCCAGTGAATCTTCCCTTGTTGTATCAAACTATCACGGAGGAAGCGTTTCTTCATTTCCAATCGAAAAAGATGGTTCACTTGGAGAAATTGCTTCTTTTTTCCAACATGAAGGATCCAGTATCAATAAAGAGCGACAGCAGGAAGCTCATGCTCATTCAGCCATTTATGGTTCGACAGAATCGGTTTGCTATGTTGCAGATTTAGGCAAAGACAAAATTTTGGGTTATAACCAAGATGTTGCAACTGGAGTATTAACTCCATTAGCGTCGGCTACAGTTGACGTGCACCCTGGGGGTGGGCCACGACATATGGATTGGCACCCTTCTCGGAAATATTTGTACGGAATCAATGAACTCGATTCAACGGTTTCCGTTTACACGTTAGGCAACGATCATAAACTAGAGTGTATCCAATCTATTGAGACTCTTCCCAAGGATTTTGAAGGGAATAGTACCTGTGCGGATATTCATGTTCATCCTTCCGGCAAGTATGTTTATGGTTCCAACAGGGGCCATGACTCGATCACGGCTTTTGCGATTGATCAAGGAACAGGAAAACTGACATTTATTGATAGCTTTTCTACTCTTGGAGAGACGCCACGTAATTTCGCGATAGTTGGTCAAGGAGACTATCTCATTGCGGCGAATCAAAATACGGACAATATTGTGTTTTTTAAGTTGAATAGTGAATCGGGGGCCTTGCAAGCTACAGGTTTAGAAATAGAAGTCCCGATGCCAGTTTGCCTTGAGATACTAAGCTGTTCTTGGTGATTTGACTCCCAAGGTTCCCGGCGATTCCTATGCCTAATTGGCGACGGCAAGTCTTTCTAAAACTTTTTCATCTACCGTGATTCCGAGTCCGGGAGTATCAGGGACTTTCAGCCGTCCGTCTTCCATTATGAATGATTCATGACACAGATGGTCTCTTATTTCGCTTGGAGTTCGATCATATTCCATTACTGGTTCCTGCTCAAAAGGTTCAGAAATGTAACTTTCAGGGCATGGGGGCACAGTAGATATTACGTGCAGGCTTGCAGCAATCATAATAGGGGAGCCCCAAACATGAGGATTTACTTGTATTCCCATGGTATTGGCGTGCATTGAAACGTTCCGCATTTCTGATATACCACCAACATTAATCACATCTGGTTGTACAATATCATACGCTCGCTTATTGAGTACTTCCATAAATTCAAATCGTGTTCTGAGATTTTCGCCTCCCGCGACTGCCATGGGTATATTAGATTTGACTTGTAAATAGGACTCAATATCATGGGCGTTTACGGGTTCTTCAAACCATAATATATCTGAGTCATTGAGTAGATTCCCAACTTTTATAGCAGTTCCAGCGTTGTATGCTTGATTCGCATCTACCATAAGTTTTATGTCTCGTCCGATTACTTCACGAATGAATTTAACTCTTTGTATATCTTTATCTATCGGTAGTCCTCCAACCTTAGTTTTCATTCCCAGAAAGCCTTGTTCAACATAGGACTGAGCTTCTAGAGCTAGAGCACCATCCATTTCATTTTTGGTGTAGTAAAGTCCCGTGGCGTATACGGGTACCTGATCCCTAACTCTACCTCCGATAAGTACATTTACGGGAACTCCGAGGGCTTTCCCTGAGATGTCCCATAGGGCCATGTCCACAGCACTTATAGCTGATCCCCCATATCCCACTGCTACATTACCGTTGTACATGGAACTGAACATTTTTTGCCAAATGCCTAGGCGATTAATGGGGTCTTCACCAATTATGATTGGCGAAATGATGTCTTTTACTACAGTTGCTGACGGACCTTCACAACCTTCTCCCCAACCAACAATTCCCTCATCGGTACTAATTTTGACGATACCCACAGACCTACTACCAGTCCAGGCCTGAGACCATCCAAAAGAGTTTTCAAGTGTGGAGTTGAGGTTGTAGGTTTTAATTTCTGTTATTTTCAATTTACTTGTACCTGATTTTTGATCCGATCATATAGGGGATTTCAGCCGTTTATAGAACGTTGAGTGTAGCAACAGAATTGATGTGATTCAACGTGTTTTAAATACTTGACGGCAGGGATCAAACCTATATGTGTTAAAGGAACATCGGGAAGTCTGCTACTAATCAACTGTCCCTCAAGGCTTTCTGGTTGTATCATGTGATCATTCATTCATGTCAAATAATTCAAGAATATTACTGAACGCATCAAATTACAGGCACGTATATAGTGCCTTTCAAGACAGCAATTACAGATTACTATGGGGTAGTAATTTCACGATGTATGTATCTAGATGGATGCAGATGACGGTGCTCTCCTGGTTCGTTCTTAATATCACGGATTCTCCATTCAAGGTTGGGCTTGTTGGTTTTTGTGGGATGGCTCCAAACCTTCTGTTAGGAGTGTTTGGAGGTTATCTGGCCGACAAATTGGATAGGAAAAAGCTTCTTTCTGTTACACAGATTCTTAACCTTCTTGCAGCAATGACAATGACATTTTTACTAGTGGTTGGTATTGCTGAATACTGGCATGCATACGTCGCGATCATATTTCCAGGATTGGGTTGGGCGTTAGATATGCCTTCGCGAAAATCGCTAATTATGGATCTTATGGGTTCAGATGGCCTGACCAACGGTATAGCATTTGATTCAGTTGGGATGCATATGAGCAAAATGGTCGGGCCAGCAATAGCTGGAACCTTGATAGCATTTGTGGGAATCTCATCTGCCTATGTTTTTCTTTGTAGTTGCATATTTATGGGTTGTATTTTTATATTCAAAGTAAAGCAACCTGAGAAAAGTGTGGCACATGCTAAAAAATCTTATGATGGAGGTAAAGGTAAGCCTGAGGGACAAGTTAATTTAATTTTCAGAAATTTGCTGGAAGGCTTTAAATATGCTTTTTCGAATCAAGTAATCGTTGCTGTCATAGTGATAACAGTGTTTATGAATCTTCTGTTATTTCCATATATGACTATGGTTACAGTGGTATCAAAAGTTCTGTTAGAAGTTGGGCCTTTCTTAATGGGTATATTAATGGCCAGTGATGGTTTTGGGGCCCTTGTTGGATCAGCTATTATCGCTGCACAGTCAGGCATGAAATCTCATGGGCGAGTTTTTTTCTATGGCTCCATATTATCTTTAATTTCATTGCTGTTATTTTCAATTTCAGGTTCGTATATGTTCTCTGTTTTCACTTTATTGTTCCTTGGTTGTGGTACTGCTGGATTCGGTACCATGCAATCAGCGATAGTACTACTAGTATCCGACACTGAGTATAGAGGCAGAGCTTTGGGAACGGTGACTATAGCTATAGGAGCTGGACCAATTGGTGCGTTGATAATTGGAATGGTATCCGAGAACATCGGTGTTGCGAACGCGTTATTAATAAACGCCTTCGCTGGGCTAGTGATAGTATCGTTGTGTGGCTGGTTGATGCCTTCAATAAGACAAGATATGGACATTAAATCCCCATAACATGATAACCCGTGTCAACGTGCACAACTTCACCAGTAACTCCACTTGACATGTCGCTACATAGATATAATGCTGTTGATGCAACCTCGGAATGAGTTATGTTTCTCTTCATGGGAGCTCTATCTGAGTGCGCTTTTTTCATGTCTCGGTATCCGCTTATGACTCTTGAAGATAGTGTGTCCAGAGGACCGGCAGATATAGCATTAACTCTGATGTCATCAGGGCCCAGATCATTTGCTAGTTGCCTAACTTCATTTTCAAGAGCAGCTTTTGCAGTACTCATGACGTTATATCCTGGAAAAACTTTTTCAGCCGCCATGAAAGACATGGTAATGATGGTGCCCCCGGCGGTCATCAATGGGGTAGCATTTCGTACGATGGACACTAGAGAATAAGCGCTGATGTCCAAGGCAGTCATAAAACCTTCTCGACTTGTTTTAAGGAACTTTCCTCCTAGGTCATTCCTGTCTGCATATGCAATTGAATGTACTAAAGTGTCTATGGAACCACAGTGATTACTTATATTTTCAAAGGCTTCGTGGACGTTTTCTTCCTTACTGACATCGCACTCCACCATGTGGGACTTATCTAACTGTGATAATAATTTTTCGACTGGTCCTTTGACACGATCGTTTTGATACACGGCAATTATGTTGGCCCCAGCAGCTGCGAGTTGTTTTGTTATCGACCAGGCTATACTTCTTTGATTGGCGATGCCAAAAATAACGGCGGTTTTATTGTTGAGATCGATTGTGTACATGGTTTTTTATCTCCGTAAAGCATAATAATTAAGACCGATTTTATGGCTTAAAGCTCGGCGTAGCAAGGATTCCTGGATTACCTGTTTGTGCTTTTTTCTTGCCGGGTCTGGCAGAGATTGTTAAAATTTCCATGAGAAAATGGGGATTCGTCTAATGGTAGGACAGCGGACTCTGACTCCGTAAGTATAGGTTCG
>CAZUHE010000069.1:0-6367 GCA_964620395.1 uncultured Dehalococcoidia bacterium | reverse complement strand
TCTTCCAAAAGTTCGTCCTTCTTAAATCTGGCTCCAGATAATGCCGCTTCTCCTGCCTCTTCAATAACCTTTTGCGCTATGCGTCCTACGTCACCTCTGAGCAGATCACTCGTGTAACTATCTGCCACCTCGGCATCTTTACGGTCTTTTATAATCAATTCCAATCTGTCCAGAATCGAATGGTCTATATGTGATGTTATGAAGCTGAGAGATTCAGAAGATTCGACAAGCAATTCAAAACATGATTCTGAACCCGTATGACACGTCGGACCTTCCGGTTCAACTTGCAAAAGTATGGTATCTCGATCACAATCCAAAGACATTGACTTAATCTTCAGATAATTTCCTGAAGTTTCACCTTTTTCCCAAAGGCGGTCCTTACTCCGGCTATAAAACCAAACATTTCCTGACGTTAAAGTTCTGGATATCGAATCAGAATTCATATATCCCAGCATAAGAATTTTGCCAGTACTAAAATTTTGAACTATTGCAGGAACGAGACCATTGTTATCCGTCTTTATACGGGTCATCTTGTATTATAAATCTCCTCACTCATTTACTGAGATGCCACTGGCCTAGTTTCGATTCCACATGTGGACAAGTATTCTTTGACCTGTCTTATAGAGTAGGTTCCAAAATGAAATATACTTGCAGCCAAAATCGCATCGGCTTTCCCAACTAATACACCATCACTCAAATGGGAAAGCTCGCCTGCACCGCCACTAGCAATCACAGGTACATTTACAGAATCTGAAACCGTCTTCAGCAGAGGCAAATCATACCCCTCTTGCTGGCCATCCATATCCATACTAGTCAACAATATCTCTCCTATGCCTGCCTGGTTTCCAAACTTTGACCATTTGACCACATCAATACCCGTTGGGACTCTCCCACCGTGAGAATATACTTCCCAAATAGAATCCTCGTCAACGGCTATATCTGTTGAAACCCTTACGTTCCCTTGATCTCTGACAAAAGGGGCTACAATCCGTTTAGCATCTATTGCGAGTACTATACATTGGGCACCATAATGGGTTGTCACATTGTTTATAAGTTTTGGATCACTAATGGCAGCAGTATTTATAGAAACTTTGTCCGCCCCGGACTCAAGCATTTCCCGAATATCAGTAATAGTCCTAATTCCACCACCCACGGTGAGTGGGATGAATATTTCAGCAGAGACTCTCTCAACTACATCAACGATAGTTTTTCTTTGACTTGAAGAAGCTGTAATATCCAGAAAAACAATCTCATCTGCACCCTCATCATTATAAAATTTGGCCAGTTCCACTGGATCTCCAGCATCACGCAAGTTGACAAAACTAACCCCTTTCACCACCCGACCTTGATCCACATCAAGACAAGGAATTATACGTTTGGTCAACATAGGTTGATATTACTCATCATATTTACCTATTTCCGGAATATAAGCATATAGATAGAGTCAGACAAATCATGCCGTATGTAGAATGAGCACCCTAATTTCTCCACTATATTCCGTGATTTATCTTGACCTATCCTCAATTTGACTGGGGGTGATTGCTCACTAGTGGCGTCCTTGTGCCAATCAACAAGTGCCAACCAACCTCCTTTTTTAAGAGAATTAATCGAATCTTTTAACAAGGTGTATGGTCGGTTAGAAGCATGCAGATGGAATGATGACATCACACCATCGAACCTTTCGTCACCAACCTCTAAACAATTGCCCTCTTCAGCATAATTCACTTTCACATTAGTCAATCTATTTTCTTTTACTGATTTTCGAGTAATAGTTAGTCTTTTTTTGACGGTATCAAAAGTTGATACTTTTCCTCTATAAACCAACTTAGCCAAAGGCACAGTAATAGAACCATCCCCACAACCTAGTTCAGTTATGTTGTGATAAGGCATCACAGGTAAGAGGGACATAATATGATAAATATCTAACTCTGTGGTCGTTGGTCTATATTGAATCAATCCGGAACCATTCAAAACTTTTTTTGGCATAAAACCCCGCTTTGGCGAAACAAAATTAAGATTTATACTACCTTTTGCAACGCCTCTGATAACTGTATATCTCCAGTATAAATTGCCTTCCCTATAACAGATGCCTCAACCCCAATCTTAGACAATTTTACTAAATCACCCAAAGATGAGATTCCACCGGCAGCAATTATGTTCGTAGAAGTTATAGAGACTAATTTTTCAACAAGCTCATAATTTGGTTGTGTCAAAGTGCCATCCCGAGCAATATCTGTGTATAAAAATCGGGATACCCCAATTCTTACCATGTCAATGATAAGATCCTCTACAAATATATCACTCTGAACAGTCCATCCATTAGAAGCCAAGTAACCTTCTCTGGCATCAACCCCAACAATCACAAAATTACTACCCAAGTGTTCTATAATTTCGTTGACAATATCAGGCGATGAAATGGCTATGGTGCCTAAAATCACCCTAGACACCCCCATATTTTTGTAACGTTGGGCCAAATTTAAGGTCCTGACTCCACCCCCAACTTGTATTGATGCATTAGTCACTTCACATATTTTTTGTATAACTTGTTTATTCTTACTATCGCCATCTCTCGCACCGTCCAAATCAACTATATGAAGCCAATCAGCACCCTCTGATTCCCAACGCAAAGCCATTTCTACAGGATCTTTCCCAAACACAGTTTCTTTCGAATAATCTCCCTGCAACAATCGAACACATTTGCCATCACGAATATCAATAGCCGGTATTATATCCATGGATTTGCACCTAAATTAAAATTATTTACCCAATACACAAAATTCCTGTAAATCGTGAGCCCTACATCCCCACTTTTTTCGGGATGAAATTGAACCGCTATAATATTCTCATAATGTACTGCACTGCAGAACTCGATCCCATAATAGGTTTTCCCGCACACTATTGTTGAGTCCAAAGGTTCGGCGTAATAGCTATGCACGAAATAAAAAAAAGGATCCGTGGGCAAATTTTTAAAAACCTGATGATCCGTATCCAATGAAACCCTATTCCATCCCATATGTGGTATTTTCTGATTACTTGGGAGTTTGATCACATTTCCCTCTAATACCCCAAGGCAATCCTCATTACCTTCCTCTGATCTATCAAGTAATAATTGCAAACCAAGGCAAATTCCAAGGAACGGCTTACCTGAGCCTATAAACTTGATAATCGATTTATCTAAACCATTGGACTTCAAGCTATCCATAGAAGTGGGACAGGAACCTTGCCCCGGGAAAACCATTCCATCAGCGCCTTCTATCTCCGCAACATCCGAAGTAACTAACACATTTGCTCCGGATTTTTTCAATGCATTCGAAACGCTTCGTATATTGCCAGCTTGATAATCTATCACGGCTATAGTTGGCGATGTAACAGTGTTATTCATCCAATTTCTGACCAGTAATCACCTCAACAGGCAGATCCTTATCCTCATATCTTGCCAACATGAACAACAAGTCAGAAAGCCGATTAATATAGGAAATAATAGTCTTGTTATTCAACATACCCAATTCATCCAACCCTATAATGCGACGCTCGGCTGTCCTAATCGAAGCTCGGGCTAAATCTAAAGACGCAGAGCCAGGACTAGATCCAGGCAAAATAAAATTAGGAGGGAGTTCAACCTCACAAGAGAGTTCATCTATAAAAGATTCAAGTTTTATAACCATATCTGAAGAAACCGTGTTGTAAGTTCTTTTCAGATTTTCATAATGTTCTTCCGCAACGGCAAGTTCTGCCCCCACCGTAAACATATGATTCTGTACTTCAAGTAATATTTTTTTAACTTTTTCATCGGAACATAAAGAACGAGCCAATCCCATCGCACAGACCGCATGGTCTGTCTGGCCATATGCCTCACATCGAGGATCATTTTTGGGTACACGGCCTCCATAGAAGAGCCCTGTTTCCCCTGCATCACCAGACTTTGTGTAAATTTTCAATATAGTAAATTACCTAATACGAGACTACATACCATCCTAGAATTATATCAGCCACATGCCCAAACACACTCAACTTAATATATACCTATTAAGTCATTGTTAAATTAGGCAATGCACAATTTAGCTCACAACTGAGAAAAAATATTGTGTCTACGCTACCCTGTTAAGGAAGCTCCACCACAAAAGGCTTCATAATCTATAAGTTCAGTAACTTCTGGGGTATCGCCACAGAGTGGGCACTCGGGATTCCTTCTTATCTTCACTGTTCTAAAATCCATGCTAAGAGCGTCTATCAATAAAAGTCGCCCAGACAAAGATTCTCCAACCCCAAGTACTAATTTCACAACTTCTGTCGCCTGAACAGTTCCTACCATACCTGGCAACATTCCAAGCACTCCTGCTTCGGCACAACTAGGAACTTCACCAGGAGGGGGAGGAGTAGGAAATAAACATCTATAGCACCCTTTACCTGGCAAATACGTAGTAGCTTGCCCATCAAAAAGCAATATACTGCCATCGACTAACGGTTTATTTGAAAGATATGCAGCATCATTTACTAGATAACGAGTTGGGAAATTGTCTGCTCCATTTACTACTATGTCATAATCCTTCATGATCTCCATAGCGTTCACTGAAGATATAGGCTCTTCATGGACGTTGACTACTGTATCGGGATTGTAAGCCTTAAGGGTATTTACAGCAGATTCAACCTTTGGCCTACCAATATCCTGATCATAGTGAAGAATCTGCCTTTGCAAATTAGTCACGTCCACATCATCAAAATCCACAATACCAACAGTTCCTACACCAGCGAGAGTTAAATAAATTGCTATCGGTGATCCAAGACCTCCAGCACCTACCAAAAGTACCTTCGCGTCTAGTAATTTCCTTTGCCCCACACTACCTACTTGAGGCATTATGATGTGACGACTATAACGTTTAACTTGGTAAGGGGTAAGAGCCGTTACTTTGGCTTTAGTAGCCATAACGCATCCTCCAATAAATCAGTTTTTTCTAACTTACAATCTGAAAAAGTAAAACCCGATCAATTGTCATTTACACACAAAGCCAGAATCAACACTTTGTTAACGACATAAACAAACCGGAATGTCATTCTATATCATGAGGGTAATGACATTCCATTCCGCTATCAACCATATAATCATTGTGGGCGAATCCATTTAACAATATTGCTAATTCGACTTTCAAGCTAAGCAGAGGTTGAAAAAGGTTTTGCAAGAACGGACATAATGCTCTCAAAAAACTGACTTAAACACTGGATGGTATAATTCATTGGTATTTGTAACAAAAAATGAAGAAATATTTTCGGCTTTTACTCAGCCGAACATGAGTGGTTCAATTGACTGATTCAAACATTGCTCTCTTAATAGATTATGAAAATGTTGGCATTGATTCGATGCAGAATCTGGTAGAACAGTTATCAGGTCTTGGGAGAATTATTGTCAAACGAGCTTACGCAGATTGGTCCGCTCAAAAAAAGGGACAGGAAAGGCTCATAGAACTTGGAGTGGAAGCAGTTCACAATTATCGGGGTACCAGATCCGGAAAAAATTCCTGTGACATAAAACTTACCATTGACGCTGTAGAATTACTGCACAGTGCCCAAGTCGATACGTTTGTGATTGTCTCGTCAGATAGCGATTTCGTACCTCTAGTAAATCACTTGAGAGGATCAGGCAAAAGTGTAATTGGTGCTGGCAGAGAAGCTGTAACCTCTACAACTATGGTCAAGTCTTGTGACAGATACATTTTCCTTGAAATTGATGAACATACACGTAATGCGTCCAGAAATACCAGATACAATCGGAGACCAAAAAAACTACCTGTCTCAGCTAAGTCAGAAATAATCGAAACCAGTGAGGATTCACTGGGAGAACTATTGGAACGTGCCGTAGAAGCAACCACTGATGCAGACGGTAATGCCCTAGGTACTAAACTTGCACAAACCATGATGCGAATAGACCCTAGTTTCAGCTACAAACAGCTAAGACATCGATCATTTAGAGAATTCTTGTTGTCACGGCCAGAAGTAACCGTGACGCTCCACGAGGGAACCGACTTCACTGTAGCCTTAAACACCGAGGAGCATAAACCTCAAAAAAAGCTCCTAAATGGAACAAGCTCTCCAACGTCTCCAAATGTGGCCCCTCGTATAATACGACAACCGAATGATAAGCATAGCCAAGAAGACAGCAACAACAATTCAGACGATCTACCTATGGATTGGGACGTCAAAGTTAATGATGCTTGGGGCGATCGAGAAAAGAATCAAATATCTGGCCAATCAGCTGCCAAAGAAGCTGCTAAAGTCCTTGGGTTTCAACGACTTAGAGATTCCCTTTTCCCCACATTAGACAAATTGCTAGACGCCAGTAAACTTCTGAAAAAGAATTGGTCCAGAAACAAAA
>CAZUHE010000068.1:0-6617 GCA_964620395.1 uncultured Dehalococcoidia bacterium | reverse complement strand
CATTCAATTAATGGGCTCCATAGAAATGATTTTGTAATGGCTGCGAAAACGGATGAATGTTGGAAATTCTATTCAGCCTGATTTTATTGGTGTTTAACGATAAAATTACTTGAGTCTTATTAGTGGCCATATCCGCATGATCATTTGACATTCGACAGATTGTTTGGGAATTGGTCCGTATTTTCTACTGTCTTCTGTTCCTAATATACGGTTATCACTTAATACAAAAACCGTTCCTTCAGGGACTACCCAATCCCTGTCAATTTCCAGACTAGATGCTGGAGTACTTTTCAAATAAGGTTCCGTTAATCCTCTGTCATTTAACCACAATGATCCTTCTTTGATGGCTATTTTATCTCCGGGTAGGCCTACGAGTCTTTTAATATTCAACTGGTTAGGATAATTTTTTGACCTCATCAATAATATCTGGCCTCTTCTAGGGGTATCCCATTTTCTGGTCAATATGAGGTCGTTATTGTGAAGGTATGGTTCCATACTTCTATTTTTTATTCTATAAATGTTCATAATAGTTTTCTGTCTCAATCGTACTTTTTGATTGTATAGCTAGCAAATTTTATGATGCCGCACATGACTTACTTGATAATGATTATGTTGCGGTAGGTATGTCTTTTAATGTATCTTTTGGTTGCCTTGAACAAAATGGCATTTGTAAATTAAGTTACTCCAAAGGAAGGATTTAAATGGATATTTTGAGAAAATTAGATAGTGTTCTTGGAATTGGTGAAGTGAACGCGCATTGTGACATTCCTTGTGGTATATATGATCCTATAACTGCGAAGATTGGCGCCCAGACTGTTCTGAAAATGGCTGTTAGAATCGAAGCATTGGATTCCTCAGAAGATGTGAATACCTATTCAAGGTATGTGTCTGTGAAAGAGGAGCACGCCCAGGCCGTAAAAAATGAACTGAACATACTTTGGGCTGACTATTTCAAACCCGAACATGTTGCGGATCATCCGAATCTTCATGAGTTGTTCTGGAATGCCAATAAGTTGGCAGGAGCGAATAAGCAAGGGGTAAGCTCAGATTCAGCTAAGCAATTAGTAGAAGCAGTTGATCAGATCGCGGAGATATTTTGGGCTACGAAGGGTGTGACATACAGTGATCCTAATGCTGATGTCAGGTATGGGGCCTAGGGGGCCTAGATCTTTTTGCATCTAAATCAAAACGCACCGGACTTTTTTGGTGCGTTTTGATTACTATAACGCCTTTTTTATGACTTGTATTCTTCTCTCGGTGGACTGAAAACGTCCAACGCTTTGGCGGGTTTGTCACCGGTAACAACTCTGTGTTCTACACCGCCAGGTATTATGTAAAACTCTCCTTCTTTTACGATCTGTTTTTCATTACCTATTGTAAATTCAAATTGTCCTTCAATAACCATTCCTGCCTGTTCATGTGGATGACTGTGTAAAGGGACTTCTGACTCAGCTTCCAATTCAACATGGCTTAACATTATTTTTTCTCCCCACATGGTTTTCAGAAATACTCCCGGGGCGAGTTCACGTTTTTCTATATCAAGTGATCGATAAATGTTTTTCATTTTAATTTCCCTATTAAATGTTTTGTTTTTGTGCCTTAATGTCAGGTAATGAAAGACACGCGGTAATTATGTCGTTTATAGGAGTGGGAACTTCAAATTCCTTACCAAGCCTTGTGATTGCTCCATTGATAACTGATAGCTCCAATGGTTTTTTCAATATGAGATCTTTGTACATTGATGAAACTAATTCACTACTATTTAGTAGAAAATATGCCATCATGTCTTCAATGTAGTTATTGGGTATATTAACTTTCATATGACGGGAAACTGATTCAGCTTCCCTCATTACCAATTCCGTTATGTTCCTGGTTTGTCGATTGTCTAAGACCTCACTGAAACTAGATCTTGTCAAACATGTCATTCCACTCAAAGCACATATAAGTATTAATTTTTTCCATAGATCTGTTTTTATGTCCGTGGATATACGATTGTCTATACTAGATTTCGTTAGTAGCTGTGAGATTAATTTCGCCCTGCTGGATTCAAGACCTGAGTTTTCCCCAAAAACTATTTCGCAATCATCACCATGTTGTACTATTTTCCCGGGTTCTATTTGTTCCGCCTCGATATACGCTGCCCCTAGAACAACTCGAGGTTCCCCGAAATAATCTGAAAGAACATCACCGCTACCTATTCCATTTTGAAGTGTAAGTATGTTGGTTTTTGATCCTACTGCAGGCCTCAACAATCTACAAGCCTCTTGGTTGTGATATGACTTAACACAGTAAATTATCAGATCTGCATGGTAATTTGTAGGAGGGGTTATGAGGCATTTTACTTTTCGAGTGAAATTACCTGACTTATCACTTTGTATCTCAAGACCATTTTTTTCTATGGCTTTGAGGTTTTCGCCTCTAGAAATCAAGATTACGTCGTTGTGTTTTGATAACAAGGCACCAAAGTAACCACCAACTGCTCCAGCGGCCATGACAAGTATTTTCATCTAAATTTCCTTAGTAAATGTAGTGTTGATGCCTAGCAATTGTTATTCAATCATAACTGCTTACTGAGATTAAGACTGCTGATGTAGTCATGAAGTTGATATGCGGTTTTGGGGTAAGATCTCGATAATTGCGTTGCTGTAAATTGAATCACCAGTGTTGGTAACACGGTGTACGGCTCCTTTATGACCAGTAATTACATCTCCCAGATTGAAGGTATTATGGGAGGTGGACCCGTCTTCATACTCAGTTAACAATGGGCCTGGTCTCGTAACTACAAATACGTAGTTATTATCGTGCTGGTGCCATGGACTAGATTCTCCAGGGTTTAAAACAAGATCCCATACCCTCATATGGTCAGTTTCATATTTAAACTCAGTTCCTATATCACCCAATTCCATTAGCCTATCCTTTGATAAATATATTCACGTAGGGTTTATTTGAACATATTGCAGAGATATATGCACCAGAGGTTATGTTTGACCCGTAAACTGGGTGATTTTGATATATAATTAAGCAGTCGAATAAAAAAATAATAGGCTATGAAAGGAAAAGTAAGTTTCTAAACGATGCTCAGAGAGCCGGAGTTAGCTGTGAACCGGCGCATAACGAGAGAAACCGAATGGGTTCCTGGAGCTTCCGAAATCAGGATTGGTTAAAAACATTTGATTTACGGACGGGTTGGTACCGTTATAGCCAAGACCAAATGGTTGTTTTAAAGAGTCCCTGGTTTAAACAGGGGAATTAGGGTGGCACCGCGGTTATATAAAAAAACCGCCCCTTTTGATGGGGCGGTTTTTTTTATTTGAAAATAGTTGTGCCATTGTGCGTATCAAGGTAGTTTTTCCGAGATTAAGGCTGGATTGGGGTAATAAGGAAACGTAATGGGAAAGAAAATAGTTTTTAGTGGCGTTCAGCCAAGTGGGGATCCACAATTGGGCAATTACCTTGGAGCCTTTAAAGGTTGGGTGGCAAAACAATCTGATAAGACAAATTATTTTTGTGTTGTCGATCTTCATGCTCTTACTGTAGCTCCAGATCCTATTGAACTTAAAAAGCAAAC
The DNA here is from genome assembly GCA_964620395.1 of uncultured Dehalococcoidia bacterium. Classification (GTDB taxonomy): domain Bacteria; phylum Chloroflexota; class Dehalococcoidia; order Lucifugimonadales; family UBA826; genus CAZUHE01. The sequence goes on along the minus strand of CAZUHE010000068.1, from coordinate 3,049 downwards.
AAGGGAACTGGCCGCAATTTTGTTTGCTTGTGGCATAGATCCTGAAAAAAGCACTTTATTTGTACAAAGCCATGTGACGGCTCACGCGGAAAGCTGTTGGCTTTTAAACTGTGTTACTCCTGTAGGTTGGCTTGAGCGTATGACTCAATTTAAAGATAAGTCTGAGGGTAAGGAAAGAGTTTCTGCTGGGCTACTTGATTACCCTGTTTTGATGGCCGGTGATATCTTGCTGTATGGTACTGAAGAAGTGCCTGTAGGCGAAGATCAGAAACAACATGTTGAACTTGCACGTGATATTTCTGAACGCTTTAACAGGATTTATGGTGAAACTTTTGTCGTGCCCAATCCAGTCATTCCTGCATCTGGTGGTCGCGTGATGGGATTGAATGATCCTTCGATAAAAATGTCAAAAAGTTACTCCCACATTAGAGGTCATGCTGTAAGAATGTTGGATGATCCTAAAGAGATAGAAAGATCATTTATGAGAGCGGTGACAGATTCCGGGAATGAAATATGTTTTTCAGATCATCCGGAGAAAGCTGGGATAAATAATTTACTAGAGATATACAAAGTGATAACTGATAATTCAGAAGATTCAATTGAAAAAGAATTTGCATCGGCAAGAGGGTATGGGGATTTAAAGAAAGCAGTTGCTGAGGTCGTCATAGAAGAATTGAGGCCAATTCGAGAAAAATACCAGAATCTTATGTCCGATGTTGAAGAACTTGATCGTCTACTCGCAATAGGCGCGGAACATGCGAGCGAGGTGTCACAGCTCAAGCTTGATGAAATGAAAGAGAAAATGGGTCTAACTCTGGCCTGAACAACAAAAACTCTCGAGGAGAAAACCAAATGTATTATCCAGACCGGAAGCGTTTTCGTGAACTCTCTTCGGAAGGTAATTTGATACCAGTGTTTCGTGAAATTGATGCTGATCTTGAAACTCCTGTGTCGGCGTATTTGAAGATAGCCAAACCTCCATATTCCTTTCTTTTGGAGAGTGTTGAAGGTGGTGAGCACCTAGCAAGATACAGTTTTATAGGCACTGAACCGGAATCAGTTATTACAACAGGTCAAGGATATCAGGATGGGGAAGTAGATCCTCTAACTCTTGTTGAAGCTATGTTGTCTAATTACGTTTTAGTGGATAACGGGAAATTACCAAAGTTTTGTGGCGGTGTCGTAGGTTACCTTTCCTATGAGGTCGTAAAATATTTTGAAGATTTACCCATGGCAAGTGAGGATTTCCTTCAAATACCTGAATCTATGTTGTTTTTAACAAAAACATTTCTTATATTTGATCATGTTAGGCACAAGATACAAGTTGTTAGTCATGGGTACATAGAAGATGATGTGGAGGAGGCATACGATTTGGCTATTTCAAACATAGAACGTATGGTCAGGCGCTTAAATAAGCCGTTAGACCCTAAACAAATCCCAAGATCTTCCGGGTATGAATCTGGGGAAATATCGTCTAATATGTTGCCTGATTATCATCGGGAGATGGTTGATAAAAGTAAAGAATATGTTGTTAATGGGGACGTTATACAGGTTGTGGTATCTCAGAGATTTGCCAGGCCTACATCCGCACACCCATTCCACATATACAGATCTTTGAGGGCTATTAATCCTTCGCCCTACATGTATTATTTGAATCTGGGAGATTTTCAAATAGTTGGGGCTTCTCCTGAAATGCTTGTTAGGGTTAATAATGGCATGATCGAAACTCATCCTATCGCTGGTACCAGGCCAAGATCGCCTGATGAGCAAGAAGATAAACGACTAGAACACGAGTTGAAAAGTGACGAAAAGGAACGAGCCGAACATATAATGTTGCTTGATCTAGGGCGCAATGATATTGGAAGAGTCAGTGAGCCGGGCACAGTTCAAGCTACTGAGGTGCTGGAGATAGAAAGGTATTCCCATGTTATGCATCTGGTATCTCATGTGGAAGGAACGCTACAGGATAAGTATTCTAATTATGATGCTCTCCGTGCCTGTTTTCCTGCGGGAACTGTCTCTGGTGCTCCCAAAATTAGGGCCATGGAAATAATTTCCCAATTAGAACATGAGAAGCGTGGACCTTATGCGGGTTCAGTTGGATACTTTGATTTTGCTGGCAATATGGATACAGCGATCACCATACGGACTCTAGTAGTAAAAGATGGAATAGCCTACGCCCAGGCTGGTGGTGGGATCGTATACGATAGTGAACCACAATTTGAATTTGATGAAACGAACCATAAGGCCAGTGCTTTGATGAGAGCGATAGAAGCTGCCGAATCTACTATTGAGGAATTGAAATGATTTTATTGATAGATAATTATGACAGTTTTACATATAACCTTTACCAATATCTATGTGAACTTGGCGCTGAAGTGGAAGTAGTTCGCAATGACAAGATAACCCTAAAAGAAATAGAACAAAAACAACCGGAAAAAATTGTTGTATCTCCTGGTCCAAGAAGGCCCGAAAATGCTGGCATATCAAACGATGTCATTAAGCATTTTGGGGAATCTATTCCGATATTGGGAGTTTGTCTTGGACATCAATGCGTAGGTTATTCTTACGGGGGAAGCATAGTTGGCGCTGGTGAAATAATGCATGGCAAAACATCACTGATCAGCCATGATGGAAAGGGAGTATTTAATGGGCTACCTAATCCCTTTGAAGCGATACGATATCATTCTCTCGCTGTTTACAAAGATGATTTACCTGAAGAGTTGGAAGTCACAGCGTGGACAGATAATGGACTTATTATGGGTGTGAGGCACGTCAATTTCCCAGTTGAAGGAATACAGTTTCATCCTGAATCTATAATGACAGGTGTGGGTAAGGACTTACTGAATAACTTTATTACTATGAATGTGGAACGGGAGTGATAAGGTGATAAAGGAATACATATCTAAGCTTGTTCAAGGGGAAGATTTAAGTTTTAAAGAATCTATAGATGTGATGACCCAAATAATGGAGGGGGAATCAACTCCTGCTCAGCTTGGGTCTTTTCTTACTGCCTTGGCATTGAAAGGAGAGACAGTTGATGAAGTAG
>CAZUHE010000067.1:0-6734 GCA_964620395.1 uncultured Dehalococcoidia bacterium | reverse complement strand
ACACCTATTGCATACGAAAGGATCACCTCTGCACGCTTGGTAACGCCTGAAGCAACAAGATTTTTTGCCACCCATCTTGCCGCGTAGGCTGCTGATCTATCAACCTTTGTTGGATCTTTTCCTGAGAATGCTCCGCCACCATGTCTGGCCATTCCTCCGTAGGTGTCAACTAATATTTTCCTACCTGTTAAGCCGGTATCCCCTACAGGTCCCCCTATTACAAATCTTCCCGATGGATTAACGATAAATTTAGTTTTTTCGTCTAGTAAATGCTTGGGAATGATCGCCTTGGCAACTTTTTCAATTAAATCTGTAGTTATGGTTTGATTGTCGATGTCGTCATCGTGTTGGTTGCTTAATAACACCGTATGGACTCTTACGGGTTCTCCGCCCGAATATTCAACTGTTACTTGTGATTTACCATCAGGCCTAAGGTACGGGATTTCACCATTCTTTCTGACTTGAGCCAATTTGTGAGTAAGTTTATGCGATAAAGACATAGGGAGGGGCATAAGTTCCGGAGTTTCATCGCATGCGAACCCAACCATCATACCTTGGTCACCTGCTCCAAGGCTTTCTATGTCATCTGAGGAATTGTTATGGTCACGTGTTTCCAGAGAGCTACTCACCCCTTTAGAAATATCATCAGATTGTTCATCTACCGCTACCATGACGCCACATGATTTATAGTCAAATCCATAGGAAGGATTAGTGTAGCCGATCGATTTGATGGTGTTTCGGACCAGAGAAGGTATGTCAACATATCCTTTGTTGAGCGTTATTTCACCCATGACAACGACCAGTCCTGTGGTACAAGATACTTCGCAAGCTACTCGCGCTGTGGGGTCTAAGGAAAGCATAGCGTCCAAAATACCATCAGATATTTGATCGCATATCTTGTCGGGGTGCCCCTCGGTAACTGATTCAGATGTAAACAGATAGGAAGGAGATTCCATGAAACGAGTGGTCATTAATTAATTACTCCTTAAAAAGGTGGGATCGCTGGTTTGAGGAGGATTTATGTTCCTACATTCCAGCTATTCAAATATATTTCTTGTTCTTCCGTTAGTACGTCTATTTCTATTCCCATCGCCATCAGTTTGAGCTTACCAACTTCCTTATCGATATTATCGGGTACCTTATAAACTTTTTTCTCAAGGTTATGGTGTTGTTTTACTACATATTCAGCAGATAAAGCTTGATCGGCAAAACTCATATCCATGACGGCGGAGGGATGTCCCTCTGCTGCTGCTAGGTTTATTAACCTTCCTTCTCCCAAAATATTGATTCTACGTTCATCAGGCATAGTATATTGATCAACAAATTCACGAATTTGTTGTTGGTCTTTTGACTCAGATTCAATTCCTTCGATATCGATTTCGACGTTGAAGTGACCGCTGTTGGCTAAAATTGCTCCATCTTTCATTACTGCTACGTGTTTTTTATCTATCGCTTTCATCCCACCCGTAACAGAAATAAAAACGTCTCCTTCCTTGGCGGCATCGTCTATTTTCATTACCTGATGACCGTCCATAGCAGCTTCAAGTGCCCTTATATGGTCTACCTCACAAACGATAGTCTGGGCTCCCATGCCTCGTGCCCTCATAGCGACGCCGCGACCACACCATCCGTACCCGATTACTACTACACTTTTCCCCGCCCATAACAGATTTGTGGCTCTCGTTATTCCATCCAGAGTGCTTTGGCCCGTACCGTATCTGTTATCGAAAAAGTGTTTTGTGTCTGCATCGTTAACTGCAATTACTGGATATTCCAGCTTTCCTTGGTCAGCTAGACTCTTGAGTCGAATAACCCCCGTGGTTGTTTCCTCTGTACCGCCAATCACATTTTCCATCAAGTCCTTTCTTTCGCCATGCAGTGTGGCTACCAGATCTGCTCCATCATCCATCGTCATGTTTGGTTTGGTTTCCAAGGCTGAAATAATATGACTATAGTAGGTGTCTCTGTCTTCTCCTTTTATGGCGAATGTGGATATACCGTATTCAGCGACAAGCGCAGCTGCCACATCGTCTTGGGTGCTTAGAGGATTGCTTGCACAAAGAATGACATTTGCTCCCCCGGCTTTTAAGGTTATGCCAAGGTTCGCTGTTTCCGTTGTTATGTGCAGGCAGGCCGCAATTGTTGTGTTTTTTAAAGGTTGTTCTTTTTCAAAGCGTTTTCTTATCTGTCTCAATACTGGCATGTCACGTGCTGCCCAATTTATTCTTCGAACTCCCTCTTGTGCAAGGGATATGTCTTTTATGTGGTGTTTATCGGTCAATTTGTAGTTAATCTCCTAAAGGTTGAAATTATTTTAAATTCAAACAACCGGTCCGCCTTTTTCTGACAAGGAGGGGAATCTGGTCAAATTAACCATCTCCTCGTATCGGTCGTTTATTTTATTTTCCTCTAAATCAGCTATATTTTCCACACTAAATCCTTGAACTGTAAAAGATCCCATTACTGTTCCCATTATAGTTGCTTCTTTGATGGTGCTGAAATCAGTACTCTGTTTTTTGGCCATGTATCCCATAAAGCCACCGGCGAAACTATCCCCAGCTCCCGTGGGATCAGTTACTGTGTTTAGTAGATAGGCAGGTGTTGAAAATATTTTGCCTTGGTTAAAGACCGTGACTCCATGCTCTCCTTTTTTCACAACAATGACTTTGGGGCCACTTTCGTGAACTGAATCAGCTGCAGCAACTATGTTGGTTTCACCTGTGTAGGATTTTATCTCAGCGTCATCCATGAAAAGAATGTCAATGTTTTCTATGACCTTTTGCAGGTTGTCCCGATCACTGTTAATCCAAAAGTCCATGGTGTCTAACCCAATGAGCTTGGGTCGTGTATCCATTTGGTTGAGCACATTCATTTGGGCTGAAGGGTCAATATTGGCTAAAAACAGATATTCTTTGGCACGAGCCTCAGATGTTAATTTCGGGGAAAACTCGGCTAGTACGTTAATATCAGTTGAAATCGTTTCACGGGAATTGGGATTATTGGGATCATAGATACCTTTCCAACGAAAAGTGTTACCTTCTTTCGTTTCTACGTTTGAAAGATCTATATTTTTATTGGCGAGAAACGAACGTTCACTATTTTTGAAATCAGTACCAACAATCGCCACAAGACTGACATCTGTGAAATAATTTGCAGCGATCGAAAAATACATGCCTGATCCACCAAGGGATTCTTCTCTGTAACCCGCACCCGTTGTGACTGAATCATAGGCTAAGGTGCCAACTACTAGAAGTGACATTTTTTAGAGGTCAGTTCCAGTACTGGTTGGATGTCCATTTCCAATCCAGGTTGGTGTTCCTTCTTCAATATTAAATAATCTTTCAGCTTCTATGCCCATTGCTGAAGCCATTTCGCAGGCTAATCCGCTGCGAACTCCTGCCGCACATATGAACATTAATTTTTTATCTTCAGGCAATTCTTCAATTCTACTTAATATGTCATCGACAGTTATAAATAGAGCTCCTTCAATGTGGCCTTCTACATATTCGTCCATTCTTCTCACATCAACGAATGCAACATCTTCTTTACCGTGGTGTTGTGCTGCTTCATCAACGCTAATCCTGTAAAACGGTTCGCCTTCAACTTGTCTTGGCATAGAACTACTCCCATGGTTTTTTTATTAGTTTAGTATTTGAAAGATATACTTGATAAATCTGTTCTAATACAATTTTTCATTGTTTGACCATATTTATAATAGTAACAAGCTTTATTGTATTGTAGTTGTAAATGGCAGTTTTTTGCCGGTCAGAGGTGCAAGGTAATTTATAAAATCTGGCTTAGCGTGCCCTCCGTCTAACGGTAGAAATTCTTTAGGTAATTTTCTTGTTAAATTAGCGACTCGAGAGAGTGGAGTGGTGCCTGTAACACATTCATACCCCTCTGCGCCCGATCGATTCAGCGTTATTATCACATTTGTATCTCCACGTATTGCGGCCTCTACTGCTTTTTCTCCAGCAATATGAGCCTCCTGCGCGTCAACGTCAGATATTGAATCGATTAAGGAACGCTGGATTGTTCCCGGTTTTTCGTATCTACACCTCAGATTCATTTCTTGGCTTACCAGTGTTGCAAGATATCTCGCTGGACCATCATAGTATTCATGGCCAAAGCTGTCCGTAAAATACGGTTTTTGATTTTTTGCCGTATTGCCAAGGCCACGTACATTCTCCGCTATGACTGCTACTGCGTACCCATGTGTGTTGTAGGCATATCTTATTTCAGATAAAAAGTAATCTTCTTTTATAGGTATTTCAGGTATCCCTATGAAATGAGGCGCATCAAAGTCATTTTTTTTATGTAGTGCGGATGAGGCGGCTAGCCATCCTGCGTCCCGGCCCATTACTTCTATTATAGTTATAGGGGATGCAATACCCATTGAAGAGGCGTCTTTGCCGGCCCCAAAAGTGGCTTGGGATATGAATCGGGCGGCACTTCCGTATCCCGGACAATGATCCATTTCTAATAAATCATTGTCGATCGTTTTTGGTACATTTACTACCTGTAAAGGGTACGAATGTTGATCCGATATCTCACACAAAGTTAATCCTGTATCTGCTGAATCATTTCCGCCTATTGGTATTACGACATGTATGTCATGGGCTTTGAGGTTTGCAATAACGGAGTCACTGTTATCCAAGGATAATTTTTGTCTTGATGACCCTAGGTCTGCTCCCGGTACGTAATCCAATTCTGAAAGGTATCTGTCAGACACATTTGACAGATCTGTAATATCGTTTGATATGAGTCCTGATATGCCATGATGGGATCCCAAAATTTTTTGGTTTGGTAATAGCCTGGTGCAACTTCGGATCACTCCGGCAAGACTTCTGTTTATGACCGCAGTACATCCTCCTGACTGCATCACTAGAATGTTACCAATGGAATGAGTTTTATTCATTTTTAGGTTAATTATTGTTACGTATGATTTGTAATTTATTATTTAAATCAATGAAATCTTCCGCTGTAATGTCTATATATGTTTCAAAACTGAGATCCGTTTTTGTGGTTGTGCCATGCTCCAAAGGTCTTGGAACATAGGCAGTTTTCATACCGTTAGATTTGGCAGATTTAAGGTCGTTTTTATGGGCGGCAACCATCATTACTTGTTCGATTGGTATACCTAGAAAAGTGGATGTGGAAAGGTAAGTTTCAGGATCAGGCTTGTAATGATGCACCAACTCTGCTGAGAGTACTGTGTCCCAAGGGAGTTTGGCGTATTTTGCCATATTTACCAGAAGTGCTACATTGCCGTTTGATAGGCTGCTGATTATGTAGTTTTGTTTTAACAGCGTGAGACCTTTTACTGAATCATCCCAGGGATCTAGTCTATGCCAGGACTTGTTGAGATATTCTTTTTCAGGTTCACTTAAGTTAGTTATGCCAAATTCTTCCAATAACTCTTCCAAAATCATCCTGTGTAAATTATCTATGTTTGTCCAGGGAATAGTGCCGGATCTAACCTTGTCCATTGAAGGGCTATATCCCTTTCTCCATCGATCAGCAAACTTTTCCCAGTCTAATTTGAATCCTTTTTTGTCTCCAACAGTTTTAATTTCCCGGGCCACACTACCTCTCCAGTCGACTACGGTTCCGAAAACATCGAATGTAAGAGCCTTCACGTTTTTTAACGTTTCTTGATTTTCCATCTGGTCACTTTTCGCTTGTGTTTGTGAATTTAGCTGCTATATTTCTTCTCTGGATTTTCCCAGTCGCAGTTCTTGGCATTTCTTCCAAAATGTGTATGCGTTCAGGTACTTTAAAATCAGCCAATTGGTCACTGCAAAAAGCCTGTAAATCTATCTCAGTCGCTGTTTGATTGAGGACCACAGCAGCTTGAACAATCTCGCCATATTTCTGGTCAGGTATCCCGAAGCAAACTGCTTCAGCGACTGCAGTGTGTTTTATGAGCGCTGCGTCCACTTCTAAGGGCGATATTTTTTCTCCACCCCTGTTAATTAGTTCCTTTAGTCTTCCTGTGAGTGTGAGAATACCGTCTTCTGAGAGTGTGCCTTGGTCCCCTGTTCGGAACCATTCGCGGGTAAAAGATTCTTGATTAGCCTGTGGGTTATTATGGTATCCAAGGGTCACGTTAGGACCCTTTATGACGACTTCACCACGTTCATGAGTGCCTAATATTTTTCCTGTTTCGTCCATTATCGTAATTTCCACACCTGTCCCACTTCCCACTGTACCTGGGGTACGCAGACCGGGGGGTAAATGATTTGAAGACATTTGATGTGACGCCTCGGTCATACCATAAGCTTCCAGTACCGGAGCTCCAAATCTTTCTTCCATCGATTCAAGGACTGATGGTGCAAGTGCAGCGGAGCATGATCTAATGAATCGAAATGATTTATGAGGGGCGTCATCTTGGTCTGCTCTCATCCCCAGTATTTGGTGTATGGTAGGAACTGCTGAATACCATGTGGACTGGGTGTCTTTTTGATGTTTCCAAAAAGTACTTGCACTAAATCTTGGTGGTATAACTATCGTTCCCCCACTTTGGAGGGATGATAAAGCAGCTCCGATCAAGCCGTGAACGTGGAATAGCGGCATGACTATCAAGGATGTGTCAGACTCGCCTAGCGCATAGGTGTTGACTATGTTTTTTAGGGAAGATATCAAGTTGTTGTGTGTAAGCGGTACCCCCTTTGGCCTGCTTGTTGTTCCTGACGTATGCAGAAATAATGCTATGTCATCTGAATTTGGTGGCG
>CAZUHE010000066.1:0-6816 GCA_964620395.1 uncultured Dehalococcoidia bacterium | reverse complement strand
ACCCTATGACCTGAGGTGCACTTATATCGCTCCTCTCGAATCTCTCTTCTCTTCCCTGACAATGATGATTGTGACATACCGCTGCCACAGAAAGGACAACTAACGCCATAAACCACTCTATTCCGAATTCTATAAACTTTCACATGAGTAACTACCTGAGTGAGAGCAGGGAACTCTCCAATGTATCGAAGAACATATCTTGTACCAGTACTAATAATACTTCCTTTCCGTGTGTTACCTACTTGGGGTGCAACATATTCGTAATCTACGTATCCACAGTTTATGCATTCGGCATCTTCAAAAGTGACATGCAGCCTAGCGGAACACTTCGGGCAATGTGTTTTATTCGCACGTGATTTTTCTATATCAACAGATGGGTTGGATACCCTTCTAGGGGTAATTGGTACTCTCGGCTTGGCTGGCGCGAAAGGATATGATGAAGTCTGTACAACCATCTTTTGCTCCTCATGTGATCAAATATAGGAAGCAATACTGAGCTCCCCACACCATATTTAACTCAACTACAATCCAAGGATCCGAACAGAGCAGAGGGCTGCTATTAATCTTTACAAATCCAAAGATGTTGGCCCATTTTCTTATACTTGTTCAAAAAAATCAAGCATTAAATGGCGACTATATGGTTTTTTTGACAAATATAAAACATATATAAGGAAATGAGTTTACAGAAATCAACCGCTCTAGGAATTCATTAGACAATAGTCTCTACCAATAAAATGTGTACCTCTCCGGCGATGTTAAAATATCTATCAATTTCAAAGAAAGAGAGGATCACCAGGATCACCAATAAACTGATTTAGTGTCCAAAGAGTAAGGAATTTAAATTGAGCTTTAATATCGCAGTATGTGCCAAACAGGTAGTTGACCCAGATACGCCATTATCTGGTTTTCAGATAGACTCTTCTGCATTATCAATAATACCAGCCCAGGGCATACCGCCTGTAGTGAACGGGTATGATGAAAATGCAGTCGAGGCTGCTTTAAAGATAAAAGAGCAAATACCCGACACCATAATTACAGTAATCTCGGTAGGTAGCAATTTCGTCATGGATGTCATGAAGAAAACCTTGTCTATGGGCGCTGACGATATGATTTTGGTTAATGTAGAGGAGAAAGAATTAGACGCATACGGCACAGCCAAAATAATTAGTGCTGTTATAAGTAAAATGGAAGGGGTTGATCTAATAATTTGCGGGCAACAGGCATCAGATTGGGACAACGCCCATGTGCCCATTGGGATAGCAGAAATGCTAAATTTACCTTCAATAAGCTCAGCCAAAGAAATTACCATCAACGCAAGAACGATATCCGTTCAGAGCGCTCAAAAAGATGGCTACAACGTAATAGAAGCCAACCTACCCGCCCTTGTAACTACCAATAGTGAGATAGGGGAACCAAGGTATCCAACACTACGCGGGATAATGCAGGCTAGCAGAAAAAACCCGCAAACAATAACCTTGGACCAACTTGAAATAACCAATGAAGATTTGTCTCCCAAAATGGTTCTTTCGGAATTGTTCATACCTGAATCAAATGGAGACTGCGAAATCATACAAGCAGAAGAGAACCAGGAACTAGGCCAATTATTAGCCGAACGACTTAGATCAAGTAAAATAATTTAATTTTTATCAGACACCGGAGGGCCGCATTAAATGGCTGACATACTTGTCCTTGCAGAAATGGTTGATGGGGAACTTCAAAATTCTGCCAAGGAGTTATTTCAAGCTGCAGGAAAATTGAGCAATCAAACAGGTAATATAGTTTCTGCGATTCTTATGGGCCCTAATGCGATAACCCAATCAGAGATAGCAATCCAATTTGGCGCCCAAAAAGTTTACACAATGACCAATAGTGAATTTGACAGCGGGAACCTTGACTACTATATGTCTGCATTGCTCAACATTAACGAGATTGTCAAACCGTCAGCAATATTGTGTTCCAAAACACCGCTAGGAAAAGAAGTAGCTCCAAGACTAGCGTATCGCCTTGGTGTGGGTGTCGCACAAGACTGTCTTGATGTGACCGCCGATCACAAAACCGGACGAGTAACAGTCACAAGGCCGGTCTACGGCGGAAATGCTATTGCTAAATTTAAATTTAGCAACAATGATCCCCAAATAATCATAATTCGCGAAAACATTTTTGAACCTCTCAGTCAAGACATGAATCGGACTGGTAAAGTCACCAATTTGAATTTCGACCTAAAAACCGTTGAACTGAAGTCACGTCTTATAGAAACAGTGAAAGAGGCAAAAGAAGGAGTACAGCTTGATGAAGCACACGTCGTGATTGGTGGGGGCAGAGGCCTTGGCGGACCTGAACCATTTGAGCAACTTGAAGAGCTAGCTCGTCTGTTTGGGGGCGCGGTCGGAGCTTCAAGAGCAGTATGTGATGCAGGATGGTTGGATCATTCTTACCAAATAGGCCTAACCGGTAAAACTGTAGCCCCAGATTTGTATATTACTATCGGTATATCTGGAGCAAGTCAACACATGGCTGGTTGCTCAGCCTCAAAAACCATAGTGGCTATTAATCGGGATCCAGATGCTAACATTTTTAAAACAGCCGACTATGGGGTTATCGGTGACTGGGAACAAATTTTACCGACTTTTACTGAAGCGGTACGTGATTTACTCGCCGAATAAATGGGTATCCAAACGTGGTAAATCTAAATTAAAAATTACTCAAATAAAGTCGCAATATTGATTAAAAGGAATGAAGTGATAAGTGATCACCTGTTCGATAATTTAGAAAATGTTAAAGAAACGATTCTAGAATCGGATGTCGTATCTATATTTTTCCCGTTTCTGGGCAAATCGGTCATTATAGACAGCAGAACAAATGACACCGAGGGACCGATATTACTACTAACCGATATGGTAAAAACACCCAAAGAAAGGGTCGATAGCCTCAAACAAATGCGGCCCAGTTTCGAAACGATCAATGAAATTGTCTTGATCCCATGGGTGAGATATGTCTCAACTTTGAAATCAAGTGGAATATGGGGGGGGATATTGGACAAAATGTTCAAATTGGGTCAGGAAAAACCCCACGCAGATGTTGATCAAATAATGCATGTCCTAGAAAACCTAGAACGAATCTACCTAATCGAAGTAATGACAGGGCCCACATGGGAAACCACATGGACAAAACAAGATACATAGACTAAGGAATCCATAGCTGCATTTATAATTTTACAGGATATTCTGATAATGGTAGTTGAACCCGAAAATACTGGAAAAACGTCCAAATTTCAGACGTCAGGAGTTATGGAATGATAGGCTTTATCGGAGGAACCGGCCCAGAAGGAAAAGGACTTGCAACTCGCTACGCAATGGCAGGGGAACACGTTTTCATAGGGTCTAGAGATAGACAAAAAGGTCAGGATGTAGCAGCTTCAATATCTAAGTCATTCAACAACCAAATACTAGGTGGTGATAATGAAGAAGCAGCCCAAAAAGGTGACATTGTCATAATCTGCGTGCCATACGAAGGTCACGCGGAAATTTTAAATCGACTGAAAATACATCTCAAAAACAAAACAGTCATAGACGTTGTGGCTCCTCTGGCATTTGACAAGAAGACCATTTCATCACCTAAAGTGAAAGAAGGGTCTGCCGCTGAACAAGCCCAACTACTATTGCCAGAATCACAAGTTGTTGGAGCATTTCATAACATCAGCGCTCATGAACTATTGAAATCTGACAGTAAACTTTGCTGCGACGTCATCGTATGCTCTAACTTCGAGGATTCAAAGAAATCCGTAATGCAACTAGCGGAAAAGATCGATGGTGTTAGAGGAGTTGACGGCGGCGTCCTTGCAAATGCCAAATATGTTGAACAACTTACTGCCTTACTATTAAACATAAACAAGATTTACAAATCACATTCGTCGATAAGAATAACCGGCATTTGACTTGAAAATACAATCACTTGATTTCAGTATCTTTCAAACCTCAAAAAGTTCTCCACATAACGCTAGCAATAATTACAGCTGTGATTTTATTAATGAGCTATTCAAATGGTGGTATCCGCGAATTATCAGCAGGCGAAATCAATGATCTAAAAATTCAGAGTGTGGAACATGAATTGCTATTCCCACACCAAATCAAGTTCACCTTGATTGGTATTTCAAACACAGAAACCGTCGAAACAATATTGTTTTATAGAATTTCCCAAACCGGTACCTGGCAATATATTTATCCTGAAACATCAGGCACCAAGAAAATTAAAGCCGTTGGAACTATCACGACAACAGGCAATTCTTACATTCCGAGTGGGGTTACTTTTGAATATTATTTCCAGATACGTAACTTAAGTGGAAATTACTTTAAAACAAAAACATTTCAATTCGACTATCTGAATCCTGAACACAAATGGAGCAAGTCAAGTAGAGGGCCGCTAACCATTTATTCACACGGAATACCCAAACAAGTAATCAATGACCTATTAAGTGATGCCAACGCACAATTTCCATTTATTTCGTCAATAGCCGGAATCAAAAAAATCAAACCTTTCAGAGCAGTAATTGTGAACAATCCTAGAGAAGCTTCTCAAACGTTCCCTGTAATAAGCAAGACGTCAACTCAAGATAACCTCTATGGAGGATTTGCATTCCAAGATTACGGTGTGTTTTTGATGGGTGGAACAGACTTAAACGTATTGATGCATGAATCCGCTCATCTAATCATAGGACAGGCAACCGATTCTCCAACCGCAAGAATACCCGCATGGCTAAACGAAGGTTTGGCCATGTATTTCGAGCCATACCAGGACAACAGGGAACTCACAGCAAGAATTGCCGGTGCTAATGGAATACTTAGACCTTTGGAAAATATGTATTCCTTACCTGGAAAAACTCGGGATGTAAGGCTTTTTTATGCGCAATCAAAATCTATAGTTAAATTCATTATGGAGCGCTACGGTGCAAAAAAGATGACACAATTCCTTCATGAATTCAAAGAAGGGAATACGGCGAATAATGCAACTCGTGAGGTTTACGGCATATCCCTTCAACGGCTTGATAAAGATTGGAGAAATTCAATTAGACCGGAAATAAAACGGACATTGATAGTAGACCCCGGGACTTTTTGGACTTCCTCAATTTTGGGGATAGCATTCTTGATATCAGCAACATATGTTGGAATAAACTGGCTGAAAAGAAAACATACTCAACCTGAAGAAGAACTGGCAGAAGAGAATACAGGAAATATACACTCCAACCAGTCATAACACGCCAAGGCTTTTCGAACCCATTTTTTCTTTGCTTTAGAGTCTTTGATCTAATAAAATCTGTGTTGGGATATTTTATAAAATAACTCTTATATCCTGTATCAAATAAACTTTAGGCATATTTTCATGGCTATCCTTCCCATAGTTGAAATACCCGATCCAATCTTGAGAAAACGTGCCAGGAAGGTTCGTCGTATAGACAAGAAGACCCTCACGATCGCGCACAACATGGTTGAAACAATGAGAAACGCTGGAGGTGTTGGGCTTGCCGCCAACCAAGTTGGCGAATTGCAAAGAATAATCGTCATACAAATGCCTGATGAAGAAGAGGCAAGAATATATTTTAATCCAGAGATAACAAAATCGGTTGGAGAAAGAGAAGTGGAAGAGGGATGTTTGAGCCTTCCAGGATATAGAGGTCTAGTAACCAGATCGGTCTGGATACGTTTTCGAGGGACAGACCACACGGAAAAAGTCATCAAATTTCAAGCCGATAACTTACTTTCTCAAGCGCTTGAACATGAAGTTGATCATCTGAACGGAATATTGTACACGGACCATTTAATCGCCCATGAAAGCCTATACAAAATAGAAAGTGATCCTATTTTAGATTCATCTAACATTCCTAGAAATGAAGCTCGAGACGATGAAAGTTACCTAGACACACCTGCCTCACACAAAATCAAATAGGGCTGGAACATTCAAATGACAAATGCCCATCATGATATATACAGATTGCCTCCGACATTTAAAAATGCTATCGCATACTTTAAAGAAGAACCTCTGCCAATTTATCTAGTCGGTGGAATAATAAGAAACACTCTATTAGGTCAGCAAACAACAGATCTAGATCTTGCAGTGGTAGGCGACGGAGTTCTACTTGGATCACGTGCAGCACAGCATCTAGGAGGCACACATGTATTACTGGACTCGTTAAGAGGGATTTCTAGAGTTATTATTAAATGTGCAGACCCCATACAGATTGACATTACTTCAGCAAACAAAGGCATTGAAGTCGATCTTGGGGATCGTGATTTCACAATAAATTCAATGGCAGTCAACATTAACCGCGTATCAAACGAGCTTTCATTTGAAAGAGAGTCCATTATGGATCCCTATAACGGTTATCAAGACTTGCTATCAGGGCTGATAAAATCTGTGTCCAAAACATCCCTATCAGATGATCCAATTCGAATGATGAGAGCCGTCAGGTTTTCCGCTAATTCAAAATTCACAATAACAGAAACTACACAGCAGAAAATAAGAGCTGAATCAAGATTGATCAAAGATGTTTCACCGGAAAGGGTGAGGGATGAATTATTGAAAATTTTAGACACACGCCACAGCTATGAATCATTGATTCTACTAAACGAATTGGGAATAACGGAACAAATAATCCCCGAATTAAATCAAACAAAAGGTATCATTCAGCCGAATCCTCATTTTTGGGATGTGCACGATCATATGATGGAGACTGTTGGAAATTTAGAAAAAATAATACCGACTAAGGCAAAAGCAACTAACAACAACTTTTACGATTTGGTACCAACATTCGAAGGAATTGAA
>CAZUHE010000065.1:4906-6878 GCA_964620395.1 uncultured Dehalococcoidia bacterium | reverse complement strand
ACGCAGGTGGTGTTTGACTCTTAAACTACTATTAATGGTTGCAAGGTAATTTACTTTAAATCTCTGAGCTTTTGATAACGTAGCAAAAAGGCGGAGAGAACTAAAGTGATAGGAGCCAACGAAATGATCCTCATGGATATCTGCAGACTCCCTATAGTTTCTTGCATATACCCGGTCACCATAGGCCCAAATACGGATCCTAGATGACCCAATGACATCACGACTGCGCCAGCAATAGCGATTTCCCTTGGCTGAACGCCTTTGAGGTAAAAAGGAACCATATAAAGAATAGGAAAAAAACCCCATCCCATGCCGTTCAATATCGCTAAACCGATAAGAAAAGTATAGTTATCAACTAACGTCATGCCGAAGTAAGTACCGCCAATAATAAACCCTGCGAGGACTAATATCACTTCTCTACCCTTCACCCCTTTCGTGTAATAAGCCAGCAGCACACCAGAAAATCCTCCAGGCAACACATACATCGCAATAATCAATCCAGAACTGCTTATCGAAATATCATAATGATCCAAAGCCATGGTCGGGAAAAAGCTATTAAAAGAAAAAAAAGCCATCATCGCTCCCGTAAAGCCAACACCCGCTATCCATACTTCTCTAAAAGAGAACACCTTCCGCAGTAATGAAAACTCACTAGCCCTTGTAGGCGTTGGTTCAGACACATCCACCAATGCATTACTTCTATCCTTCCCCACGAAATGCCAAACAACACCTAGACATAAGAACAAAACCCCACCCAAATTTATGGTTGGCCGCCAATCACCATTAAAATAGTTCAAGATAACCGGCGTCAGCAGAAGCCCTCCACTAACAATGATTCCAAAGAATAGGTTAGATATTCCTCCTGCCATATTTATTTCTCGTCGAGGAAGCCATTGCCTTATTAGAAGTGACCGAGCAGGTTCTCTGGCAATCATGGTCACGCCAAAAGCTAACCTGCCCAAAAATAGAGCCAAAAATGTTGGAGCCCATCCCTGAACAAACAAAAATATCGCACCCATTAATATAGTTACAGAGACAAGAATCTTGGGACGGTATCGGGATGTCCACCAACTCACCACGACCATTAACATCAAATTAGCCCAAAAAGGAGCCGAACTAAGAATGCCTTGTTCAGTTGGGGATAATGAAATATCGTTAGTAATCGATGGAAGAAGTATTCCAATCGTATTCGCTATGAGAAACCCAGCAGTATTACAAGTAATAAAGACAGAGTAAACAACCCATCTGTACAGACCCGCATCTGCAACTTCACCCCCAGTTTCGTTATTCCTAGATACGAGGTCACGATCTTCTCTCAAGCTGAACACCTTTTATTACAAAAACCTTCGTTGTACCTAAAACCTACAACGATATGGAACCAAAACTATTTTGTCGATTAAACACATAGCGCTACAAAATAAGTTAAGGACAAATCATCGAATGATGTAGTACACGGACGAATATTCCATATCCTCAATATGAAAGTAAGCAATATCCGTGAAATATATTAAGGAATTTGACTTTAAATCAAGACCTTTAGTTTATCAATATATTCGTATCACCAACATATTTACTGCGCAATATATCCTCCATCAATTACAAGTTCAGTACCGGTTATGAATGATGCCTCATCTGAGGCGAGAAACAACACGCCGTTTGCAACCTCTATAACCTCCCCTTGGCGCCTCAGAGGAGTTCTTTTAATGTATTCGTCCCTAGGGCCATTTGATTTATGAGCCGCAGAACTCATTGCTGGCATAAATCCTGGATGAACCGAATTTACTCTCACGCCATGGGGACCATATCTAACAGCCATAGCCTTAGTGAAAATTCTTACAGCTCCTTTTGAAGCATGATATGCCGGATGCCCGTATTCTCCACCAACAAATCCCATGATAGAAGAAATATTAATGATCGATCCGTATCCCTGCTCCTTCATCTTCTCTGCTGCCAGTTTTGTACCAAGAAACAC
>CAZUHE010000065.1:0-4806 GCA_964620395.1 uncultured Dehalococcoidia bacterium | reverse complement strand
TCTCCCCATGCCCTTGCTTCCACCCGTCACAATCGCAGTTTTATTTTGTAGTCTCATAACTTTTACTCCCAAATGTGTATCTAATTAGAGATCGTAAACGTAACTTACTATTTTTTATTCCTTGAATAGATGATGACATGTCTTTATAACTAAAGGAAGTTGTGGCCGTGTCAGGAGTCTAACTTGCAAATTAACCCGACTTGATATCGATAAATATAGACAACAACGTTGCGAACCAAAGGCAATTTATTTTGCTATTAAAGACCTCAACTGGCCAAAAATGAACACAACATCATTGACCCTACATATCCAAGTTCATACAATCTGGATATAAACTAGGCAGCATATAAGTAAGGTTTGTGTAATGTAAGAGAGGTGCATGAATGTCCAGCAACGAAATACAGCAACTAGCTCACCTAATGAGAAGGGCAGGGTTCGGCGCTACTCAGAAGGAACTTGAACAATATGCCTCGATTGGATACGAGGCCAGTGTTGATCATCTTCTGGATACAGCTACACCGACTGCGATGTCAGAATATTTATTGAGAAGATATCATCCAGACGAAACAAGCTTACTGGGTGGAACTAGTGGGGCAACTGCATGGTTATACAGAATGGTCACAACAGACACTCCTCTTCTGGAAAAAATGGCTCTATTCTGGCACTGTATATTCGCCACGGGGTACCCAAAAGTTATTAACGCGAAGCCTCTTTCTGACCAGATACGCATGTTTAAGCGGCACGCGATGGGGGATTTAAAGACTCTTCTCATACAAATGGCAAAAGATCCCGCAATGATTATCTGGCTGGACAATCAGCAAAATCATAAGGATGCGATAAACGAGAACTTCGGAAGGGAGCTCCTTGAACTATTCTCGATGGGAACGGGTAACTACACTGAGAAGGATGTAAAAGAATGTGCTAGAGCGTTCACAGGTTGGACCATAGGGAACTGTGAGTATATGGAGGTTAGGTCCGCCCGAGATTCAGACTGGCCATACGGTCGAATATCGTGGCACTACGAATTTGACAAAAACGACCATGATAACGGTGAAAAAGAATTCCTCGGTAGAAAGGGGGATTTCAACGGAGAGGACATCATCGACATCATCTGTGAAGAGGAAGCCACAGCAAGGTTCATAGCCCGACACATATACCACTTTTTCGTTGCGGATGAACCTCCCGTTCCTCAATGGCCTTATCAAGCTCCCAGAGATCCTGATGCAATAGACCAACTAGTAAAAGTTTATTTCGATAGTAATTACGATATACGAGAAGTAATGAGATTTCTTTTTAACTCCGATTTCTTTAAATCCGAAGATTGTTGGTACGAGAAAGTCAAGAGCCCGGCGGAACTTGTTACGGGCGTAATAAGACTAAGTGAATCAGTAAAGATGCCACAATGGGACATGTTCAGCAAGCAACTACGAATGCAGTACATGGGTCAAACTTTAAGTAATCCTCCATCAGTGGAAGGATGGGATGGTGCTACAGCCTGGATAGATACAGGAGCCTTGATTGAAAGGATGAATTTTGCATCCGAGGAACTTGGAAATCTCACTACTCCCGGATCCCAACAATTATTTGACAAGGTGATTTCAGAAAATTCAAAGGAAGTATCCGCTGACAGGGTGATTGATATTTGCTTGGAGCACATGGGATCACTATCAATACATCGAGATACCCGATCAAAACTTGTTGAATATGCTAATGAAAATGGAGTTGCAAAACTCGATGGAAGTGACATAAATGAATCTGGTAAAGAAGTAATCTCCGGCATAGTAAAACTGATAGCCTCAACCCCGGAGTTTCAAAAATCCTAAAGGTATTGAAAGTTCTGTAAAAGCAAAAAGATTAAGCTAGAGAGTAATTATGGTCACAAAAGATGAGAGCATGGCACAATCCATGCATTATGTCCGTACTGTGGGTATGACAACCATGCAGGGGCGAGGATTCTATTTTCCAGTCGATTCAGCGATGGCTAGTGACGGGCGTATCTACGTGCTGAACAGGTCATTGGAAAGGATCACTCCCGACACGATTCGAATCACAATGCTAAATGAAGAAGGAGAATATTTTGGTATATTTGGCAAGGGTGGTGACGGTGACGGAGAATTCAGATGGCCATGTGGGATCGCACTAGACAGTCAAGACCAAGTATTCGTAACAGACGAACATTTGCACCGAATTTCTACATTTACTCCTGAGGGTGCATTTACTGGCAAGTGGGGCACATTTGGAACTGAAGAAGGGTTGTTGAACGGTCCGGCTGGCATAACGGTAGACTCGGACGAGAATCTACTAATATCAGATTCCCAAAATCACCGGATTCAGAAATTCACAAAAAGCGGGGTTTTTATCTCATCTTTTGGAACTCACGGTGACGGAGATGGGGAGTTTAATTTCCCATGGGGAATCGCTACAAATTCTGACTCTGAAATTTTCGTTGCTGACTGGGGCAACGACAGAATTCAAAAATTTTCCAAAGACGGTAAGTTTATTTCAAAATATGGTTCCTCTGGTCGAGGCGATGGGCAATTTATTAGGCCATCCGGAGTAACTGTGAGTCAAGACGGATACATATATGTTGCAGATTGGGGAAACGAGAGAATCCAGATTTTGAATCCAAAAGGACACTTCATTCAAAAACTCAGGGGAGAGGCTACTGATTCAGAGTGGGCTAAGGACTTCCTCAGTGTAAACGTCGAGGAAGCAAAGGCAAGAGAAAAAGCCAATATGGAACCTGAATTCGATTTTTTCAATGACGACCCACACGAAGAATCCTCTCACATTGAAAAATTATTTTGGGGGCCAGTTTCATTGCTGTTGGATAAAGAGGAGCGCCTATTCATCACAGAAACAAACAGACATCGCATTCAAGTGTATAAAAAAAATTAAACAATGGATGCACCTCCCATAAAGCAACTTACCTTTGGCCCTAAACAACATTGGTTCGGGTATTATGACAAACTACAAATCGATAGTGAAAATCGTCGCATATTGAGTATGGCGGTTGATTTTGAACATCGACCACCGAATCCTAATGAAGAGATCGAAATTGGCTTTGTGGATTTGCTTAATGACGATAAATGGACGACATTGGGAACAACTACCTCTTGGAATTGGCAACAGGGGTGCATGCTCCAATGGGTTCCAGGAAGTACATCGAAAATTATTTGGAATGAGCGTGGTGATGACGGTTATCGTTGTCGGGTACTTGACATCGAAAACAATGACTCTGATACATTTCCTTGGCCTGTTTATGCCCTTGCTCCCGATGGCAGCTGGGGAGTCACCACAGATTTCAGACGGTTGAACGACACACGGCCAGGATATGGGTATAACGGAATAAAAGATCCTAATACAGATGTGATAGCGCCCGAAGATTCGGGACTTTGGCGAGTGGATTTCAAAAACAGGGAAATTGATTTGCTTTTTTCGGTGGCTGATGCTGCTCGGCTCACAGGTATCCATACTGAAAATAAACAATGGTTCAATCATTTACTTATATCTCCAGACGGTCACCGTATTTCATTCTTGCATAGGTATCGGGACCCGATTACACAGGGTACATCCACACGAATGATTACCATTAACAGAGATGGATCCGAGCCATTCGTAGTAGTCCCATCAGCTCACACTTCGCATTACATTTGGAAAGATGAAGAGCATTTGCTAGCTTGGACTAACAATGCTGAAAAAGGATACGGTTTTTATGTTTTTAGGGATAAGACTTCACTAATTTCTGGTGTTGGGTCAGGTATTTTAACGGAAGACGGCCATTGCACTTATTTATCCAACAAAAGATGGATCCTTAATGATACATATCCAGATGAAGAAAGGATTCAACACGTTTACTTGTACGACACCGCTTTAGGTGTAAAAATACCTTTGGCAAATCTTCATTCTCCACCTTCATATGCTGGCGAATGGCGATGCGACACTCATCCCCGATCAAGTTCAGACGGTTCGAAGGTGATTGTTGACTCCCCACATGGGGGTGACGGAAGACAACTTTATATGATCGATATTAGCGAATTTGTTTCCTAAATAAGGAAAACTCTATTTTCCACACCCATAAACTTATTCCTATTTCATGATTTGAATGTATAGCATATCCAACATATTTTGTAATTAGGTAAAAAACCTTTAGGGGGAAATAATGGGATCAAAAATGTTAACTGGATCAATGTTGGTCTTTGGACCAATATTAGCGATCATAATGCTTTTTGTGGAACCTGGTGGCACAACTGATGAAGAAAGCTTCAACGTTATGGCGCAAAATTTGCTGGATAGTCCTACACTTGGTGGAATTACTACAGTAGGTTGGACTATTGCGGTGCTGGCTATGACTGTCGGAACCGCGTACCTGGCCCGCTCTATGCAAGGGGAACAGAAAGTCGGCTCGGATCTCGCAGGGCTCGCAGTGGTTTTATCTTTTTTGGCAGCAGGGATCGTTGCTGTTACCGCCGGTCTTGAAATGTCTGCTTTCGATACCGGTTTGGCCGATCAAGGTGCTGATGCTTCAATTGCGCTTGCAATCGGTGAAGCTATGTTTAGAGGTATGTTCATGTTAACGGGTGCTGCCAGCTTATTGCTGGGGATAGCAATAGTTAGACAAAAAAACCTGAACCAGATAGCAGGTGGATTGACCGGATTATTTGGAGCATTATTACTGCTTGGCTGGGTTATTCCCATCGAAGGTGAAGCTTTTGGTATGGTAGGTTTCATTGGTTTCCTGGGTTATCCCATCATGACCATTGTTCTTGGGGTTCTCACCATCATGCAGGCAAGATCAGAATAAGA
>CAZUHE010000064.1:3978-6953 GCA_964620395.1 uncultured Dehalococcoidia bacterium | reverse complement strand
TCCCTTCCATGTCTTTCCACTTTTCCATCAACTTTGGGATGCAACATTGTTCCGATGTTCCCTTGAACCGTCATTGGTACATACCGTATTCGCGTAGTGGTCACGGTTTCATATCTGTTTAATATGTAGGTCCAGTTGTTTGGCCCAAGTGCGACATCTACCGCACCAAAGAACCCAAAAAAACCATTTCTCTGGCCCAGACAACGGATATACTTATGGCCTCTTCTAAGGAGGGTTGGGTATTTGTAATCAATGGATGTAGGCATTGTGATTTAGGGCGGAATGTCCATTCTAAGTTGCAAAATTGATGGGTGATGGGAATTGGGTGCTCCACCCCTCACGTCCAAATCCTGTATCTTGAGACATATCCCCTGAGTGAGCAAGACGATCGTGCATTGCTATCCTGTATTGTTCCATAATGTAGCTCGTTAACTCGGCATCGAGCTGGTCTACGTTGGCGAAAACGCTGGGGTCTTTTATACGGTTGGTCTGCTCAAGTGGGTCATTAGTAAGGTCAAATAGTACATTCTCACCTGTTGAATACTTGGCAAGTTTCCATCTGCCGTCATAAATCATCCATCCGTCGGTCAAGAGCCCAAAAACACGGTTTCTTGGTTTATCGTCCGTTTCGGCAATATCAGGAAGAATCTGTGAGTCCATATTAAACGGAACATCAACTCCGGCAAAATGCAACATGGTTGCGGTAATATCCCGAAGTTCGACAAGTTCTTTTGATACCTTACTCTGTTGTCCTGGCACTCTTACTATCAATGGGATTTTCATACAGGTTTCATAGAATGAACCTTTTCCGATCAAATTATGATCCCCAAGATAATCAGCGTGATCAGTGGCGAATATTATTATCGTGTTATCCAATACTCCTTTTTTGCGAAGTGCTGTGACAATTTCACCAACCTCGTGATCAATTCCCTTCACCAGGGACGCGTAGTGTGCCCGTATCTTTTTCTTATGGGTAAGGTTGAAATCCGTGTAGTTAACCCCATTCCACGGTCTTTCATTGGCCTCGATATTTGCCTGCCTCACCATAGGTGTATCAGTGTCAATTTCCGGAATAGGGTTTGGCATATCTTCTGGATCATAATTCCAGGGTACGTCGTGTGCGGGATCGTAAGGGCAGTGAGGTCCAGGGAAACCAACCATCATTGCAAATGGACCATCACCACCATATGTATCTATAAAATTAACGGCCTCTCGTCCCACAAATCGGTCCCATTGATGTTCCCACGATAATTTGTGAGTTATTGCTCCTTTGTTTTTGAAATATCCTGGGTGCTCATTTCCATGAAGCTTCTTTAATCCCTGTTTTCGGAGGTAATGATAATAGTCATCTCGGACTTCCAGCCAACGTTTATCCTCACATATGACACGATGTTGGAATCCATGGTGTTCATCCCATGGATAAAAATGCATTTTTCCGATACCGGTAGTGTAGTATCCTGTGTCGGAAAGAATCTGTGGCCATGTTTTGATTCCGGCCTCAGCGTAATCAGATCGAATTCTGTGTAAGTTGTCGGTTACACCGTTACGAATCGCGTTCATCCCTGTCAATAAAGCTGTTCGGGCGGGTACGCAAACAGGTGAGCCTGAATACGCTCGTTCGTATCTCACTCCTTCTTTGGCGAGAGCGTCGATATTCGGAGTCTTGATAAATTCGGCACCATAGCAACTTAAAAAGTCTGGCCGAAGTTGATCAGGAAAAAGAAACACAATATTTGGATGAGAAGTCATGTGGCTTTTCCTTAAAATAAGGTTAGATGCTGATTTGTGTCTTATGCTATCACGCTTCACTTGATGGTAAATATAGAATGCCAGAGATTGCTTGGATCACGGTTGGATTACAAAAAACGAAAGCAATATTTGGTATCTAACCAAACTGTTGAATTAAAAAATATATATGTCTACAGTTCGAAGTATGTGCAAATTTATGGACTTTTAGGAGAGGATGTCTATGTTGAAAAAACCTAACGTAGTGTTTATCCTCACTGACGATCAGGGCTATGGTGATCTCGGATGTCATGGGAATACAATCGTAAAAACTCCCAATATAGATAGATTTTATGATGAATCAATGAGACTTACTGATTACCATGTTGGTCCAACATGTGCTCCGACCCGGGCTGGTCTGTTAACCGGACACTACGCCAATAGTACTGGTGTGTGGCATACCATTGGTGGCAGGTCACTGCTCCGTAAGGATGAATACACGATGGCCAATATGTTCTCGGATGCAGGCTACCAAACAGGTTTGTTTGGCAAATGGCATTTGGGGGATAGCTACCCCTTTAGGCCTGAGGATCGTGGCTTTCGTGAGGTTGTGCGGCATGGTGGAGGCGGTGTCGGTAACACTCCTGATTACTGGGAAAATGATTACTTCGATGATACTTATTGCGCAAACGGTGTATGGACTAAATATCCTGGTTATTGCACAGATGTCTGGTTTGATCTTGGTATTGACTTCATTCAACGGCACAAAGATAAACCGTTTTTCTGCTATATAGCTACCAATGCTCCCCATGTTCCTCACATCGTGGACCCAGGGTACAGTGATCCATATCTTCCGCCTGTGAGCCCAAGTGAATCACGAGCCCGATACTACGGCATGCTAGCCAACATTGATGAAAACTTTGGGGTGCTTTGTGACAAGCTTCGGGAATGGAATCTAGAAGACGATACTATTCTGGTTTTCATGACTGACAACGGTTCCCATGGGGGTGTTGATGTTGATGCTAATCAATTCGTTACGAGCGGTCATAATTCCGGTATGCGAGGCAAGAAGGGTTCACAGTATGACGGTGGCCATCGCGTACCGTTTTTTATTAGATGGCCAACCGGTGGTTTGGTGGGAGGTCGGGATGTAGAAGAACTGACAGCTAACGTCGATATAATGCCGACACTGATGGAGCTTTGCAGGCTTGGAGATTCTTCTCAAATGGGATTTGATGGCACGAGCCTAA
>CAZUHE010000064.1:0-3878 GCA_964620395.1 uncultured Dehalococcoidia bacterium | reverse complement strand
GAGAATATACCTTTTGAGATAGGTGTCGGTGAAGGCATACAGGTTTTGGTTAATTCCCATGACTGGCGTAATGTCGAGGACCCAGCGTGCGTTTGGAATCAATGCCAGGTTCGCCAAGGTTTGGCACATAACGGCTACTGGGAGATAGACATTGTTAGGGCGGGAGCTTACACGTTTGATCTCCGTAGGTGGCCTAGAGAGGCGAATTTAGGATTGAATGACGGAATTGAAGGGACTCCTCAGGTTGATTTTGGAGAAATGACATATGAGGTTAGACATACAGGTGGCAAAGCTTTACCTATTACCGCAGCCGAACTGGAGGTGGGAGGCCAGTATCAGTCGCAACAGGTGAAAAAAGGACAGTTAAGTGCGAAATTCACGATGCAACTCGAAGCGGGTTCAACAATTCTACGAACCCGGTTATACAATGATGAAGGATTCGGGCTGGGAGCCTACTACGTTTATATTAAGTTTGAGAAACCTTAGTGTCCTTAGCTTGTGGTCGTAAGTGGATGCCTATTCAGGGGGATCTTCCTGAAACATCGTGATTCCCATTGCTAGATACTTTTCCCTTTCTTCAGGCTTGGTTCCAGTGCCCATAGCAAGTCGGATACCCGTTCCATCCAATTGAGTCGCTACATTTCTCATACAGTCGTCCACACTTGTCAATGGATAGCCCTCATGGCCTTCCATGTTGAAAGATAGATCATTTGGCCCAAATGTCACCACGGCCACACCTGGTTTGGCTAATTTTTGAATGTTGGTTACTGCCTCGACTGACTCCGCCTGAATACCCAAGACTACATAGTCGTTCCACCATTCAGCATATTCCAGTCGGTCCATGCCTTTCGTCACACTACGCATCCCTCGGCGTGCCTCTCCACCCCAACTTCGACGTCCGATCTGAGGGTAGTAAGCATACGCGAGAGCATCATTTACCGTATCTTCTTCCATAACTTCGGGGACCAGAACTGCACTGCATCCAAGATCCATGTATCGCCCTACTAAGTAGGCATGCCGAGTGTGAGGGATGCGTAGCTGTACGTCAATCCCCAAGTCTTCAGCGGCGTTACAATAGGTTACAAGTGCCTCTTCGCTGAAGGCTGTATGTTGACCATCGATCCAGATATAGTCGTATCGGTCAGTCGCCCAAATATCGGCCAACTCATTCTTGGTTGTGCGTAGTGATCCACGTAAGGCAACTAACACTTCTCCATCGCGAATTCGTTGCCTGAGTGTTTTATCTTGGGTCATATTTATCTCCTGTATGTCAGCAATACTAAGGTTGTTTACAGTTTTCTGTTAAGTGATTTGTTCCATCTTGTAGACGACGTCTGTATTGTTATATTCCTTGTCCCACTCAATGACCCACGGTGCTGTCATAGCTTCTTCCAGTTTGCCAAAATCTACAACGTTTGCAATTGTAATAACCCTGCACCATCCTTCTTTGTCATAGGGAACTTCAGCACTCTCAGTAGCGTCTGAAATCCCAGGGAATGCTGCACGAATTTTTTCCATCATATTATTGAAATCGTCAAAAGTGCCCTCAAAAGTTGATGTCATGCAGATATTCATTTAAATGCTCCTATTGATAGAGATTCTTTTACCTTGATTCTTATGCGATTTTTTATATTTCGTCAACAGTTGTGTGTCATCAGTATAATCTACAAATTAGAAACTTTATCGCTTATATTGACGAGACTGATGGGAATAATTAAGTTGTTGCCTAACTTTTGGTGTAATTTAACGTGACTAATAGTGAAAAGGATTACTCTGACTAGTGAAAACAACACCGGAATTTACGCAGACAGATGTGTACGTCGGAAACACTGAGGGTTACCATACATTTCGTATTCCATCATTGGTAGTGACAGCCAGTGGAACGGTATTGGCTTTCTGTGAGGGGCGCCGAAATGATCGCGATGATTCAGGTGATATTGACCTATTGCTAAGGCGAAGTGAGGATGGTGGCCAAACTTGGTCCCCCATACAGGTAGTCTGGAATGATCCAGGGAATACATGTGGCAATCCATGTCCTGTGGTTGATCGTTATACCGGTTCAGTATGGTTACTAATGACCCACAATCTGGGACAAGATCTCGCTCCAGAGCTACACAGGGGAACTGCAGTAGGCACAAGGACTGTATGGGTTTCTCAAAGCAAAGACGATGGAAGATCGTGGTCCAAACCGGTGGATATCACGGAGAATACGAAAAAATCTTCTTGGACTTGGTATGCCACCGGGCCCGGTGCTGGGATACAGATCGATGACGGTCGTCTCTTGATTCCCTGTGATCATTTACTCTCGACTGGTCAGGCTTTTTCACACGTGATTTACAGTGATGATCATGGAGAAACTTGGGCAATTGGAGGAATAGTTCCAGATGATCAGCTCAATGAATGCGAGGTCGTGGATCTCGGAGACGGAAGGGTGCTGCTGAACATGCGAAATCATGGTCAAGGGGAAAAGTCGTCATGGAATCGCACCCGTGCCACTTCGATTAGTAAAGATGGAGGGATGAGCTGGTCTTCGACTTCACATGATGGCACGCTGTTAGAGCCTATTTGTCAGGGAAGTCTTCGTCGGGTCATTGAAAGCGGTAAAAATCGATTTCTTTTCTCAAATCCTGCGAGTAAATCTACCCGTGAGAACATGACGATACGGCTTTCGTCCGATAAATGCGAATCATGGTCACATTCGAGATTATTGAATTCCGGATGGTCTGGGTATTCATGTTTGGCGCAGTTGTCTGAAGGTTTAATAGGATGTCTTTACGAAAGAGGCGATCATACACCGTACGAACGGGTGACACTGGCACGGTTTAATTTCGAATGGGTGCGGGGTTCATAAATGACATGTGTACAGACTAATAATTTTCCATTTTAAGAGGTATATGCAATCAATAAGGAGACCAATCAGTGACGCAATCAACCCAAAGACCTAATATTGTTTTCATATTTGCGGATGACTGGGGAAGGTATGCAAATGCTTACGCCAAGTTCGAAGGCCCTGATTCCATAAATGCACTTATCGAAACACCTAATTTCAATAGAGTTGTAGATGAAGGGGCTATATTTACCAACGCTCATGTCCCTGTGCCAAGCTGCACTCCATGTAGGAGCTCTATTCTGTCCGGCACATACTTCTGGGAGACAGGATTGGGGGCTATACTGGAGGGTGGTCGTTGGGATGAATCTATACCTACCTACCCGCTAATCCTTGAAGAAAAAGGCTATCACATTGGCTATACGTACAAGGTCTGGTCTCCTGGAATTGCGGAAGACGCACCACATGGGGGCTACCGGGCTAAATACGAACCATCAGGTAACAAATGGCGGGAATTTTCAATTGAAGCTACCAAGCTTGTTCCCGAGATGGGTGTGGAAGCGGCCAAAGAAGTCCTGTATGACGAAACCCGTAGTAACTTTGCTTCATTTCTGGAAGATGTCCCTGAAGGTGATCCGTTCTGCTACTGGTGGGGACCCGTTAATACCCACAGAGTATGGGAAAAAGGATCTGGGAAAGACTTGTGGGGTCTGGATCCGGATAAATTAAAAGGGAAAATGCCAGATTTTCTGCCAGACGTACACGAAATACGGGAAGATTTTAACGATTATCTTGGGGAAGCTCAGGCTGTTGACGCAGGAATCGGAATAATACTCGAAGAATTGGACAACATCGGAGAATTGGACAACACATTGATTGTCATTAGTGGCGACCACGGGATTCCGGGGTTTCCTCGTTCAAAGGCAAATCTCTACGATATTGGAACCCAAGTTACCCTTGCTGCCAGATGGCCCCAAAATATACAGCCAGGAAAAGTGATACACGAATTCGTTAATCTAATGAACCTTGCCCCAACTTTTCTCGAAGCTGC
>CAZUHE010000063.1:0-6964 GCA_964620395.1 uncultured Dehalococcoidia bacterium | reverse complement strand
GTTGGATCCAGTCACAGGACCATACGATATCATTGCAACCATTTCCTCTAATGATCTCCCTTCAATTGGGCAATTGGTCACTGATTACATTCACACAATACCAGGTATTGTGAGGACAGTAACTTGCCTTTCACTCGCCTAATTTATTCCTTATTTCGAGAATACAATTTATTCAATCTAGGCATAAAAAGGATCTCATATGGAATTCAAATTCGAAAAAATAGATGAGGATTTTCGGACCGAAGTCATAAAATTCGTTGATTCAGAACTTCCTTGGGATTGGAGAAAACGTGACCTGGATCCAGAAGATGAGAAAGATTCGGTATTAGTGGGTCAATTCAAAAGCAAGTTAGCCGAAAAAGGGTGGCTCACCATGGCCTGGCCAGAAGAATACGGGGGTCAGGCAGCCAGCCACATGAGACAAGTAGTATTCAACGAAGAAATGGCATATCGTGGAATTTCAGCAGGCGACGCTGGCGTGCGAATGGTCGGCCCGATTTTGATGTTGTATGGAACGGATGATCAAAAAAATGACTTTCTTCCTAAAATAGCCAATGCAGAAATTAATTGGTCACAAGGTTATTCTGAACCAGACGCAGGATCTGACCTAGCATCAGTTCAAACCAAGGCTGTGGAAGATGGCGATGATTTCGTCGTTACAGGTTCCAAAATCTGGAATTCTGCGCATGCTGATTCTGACTGGATGTTTATGCTTGCCCGGACAGATACAGACGCCCCTAAACATCGAGGCATAAGTTTTCTTTTGACAGAATTAAAGGATGTCGAAGGAGTCACAATAGAAAAAATACCTATGATGTGGGATGCCTACAGAGGATTAGCTACGTTTGACAATGTAAAGGTACCTAAAAAGAATCTCATAGGCGAACAGAATCGAGGTTGGTATGTTGGGGCCGCATTGTTAGACTTTGAGAGATCTGGGGTGGATAGGCCAGCCCGTGCCCGCCGCATATTAGAAGAATTGATAGGTTTTTGCCGTGAACACAATAAAAACGGAATACCACTGTCTGAAGATCCTAACATAAGAAAAGAACTAGCAGACCTAGCAGTTCAAATCGAAACCGCTCGCCTCATGTGCTACAACGTTGCATGGATGCAGAGTCAAGATTTAATACCGAATAAAGAGGCTTCCATTACGAAAGTTTACGGTACTGAAATGCTTAATCGCCTTTACTCGCTCGGTATGAAAATAATGGGACTGTACGGACAACTAGATCCAGGATCAAAATGGGCTCCCATGGACGGTAGAATAGAAAACGCTTGGTTGAGGTCTTTTGGAAGTATGGTAGCAGCTGGTACGTCAGAAATTCAGAGAAACATAATAGCGACCCGTGGGCTAGGCTTACCAAGAGGATAGGCTTCACACAATTAGAAACATCCTGTTAACGGGAGTAACTCGACAATGGACTTAGGCTTAACCGAAACTCAGCAGATGCTAAAAACCTCGGCAAGAGATTTCTTGGCAACGGAATGTAGTACTGACTATGTCAGGGATATGGAACACGATCGTAGAGGTTACAGTACCGAAATGTGGGCAAAGATGTCCCAACAAGGTTGGCTAGGGCTAATAATTCCCGAAAATTACGGAGGAGTTGGGTTTGATTTTCAAGACCTAACCATTCTCCTGGAAGAAATGGGACGGCACATGCTGCCCGGTCCATTTTTTTCAACAGCAGTATTGGGTAGCAAAGCAATAATGGAGGGAGGTAATGCCCAACAAAAAGAAGAGTATCTACCTCAGATAGCAGATGGTCAGCTTCTAGTTACTTTTGCCTTAACGGAACCAAGTGCCGGATGGGATCCAAGTGACGTTTTTCTAAAATCTGAGGATAACGGAAATGGATACACACTTAATGGAACAAAACTTTTCGTTCCCAACGCTCACGTCTCAGATTTTATTATCGTTGTTGCAAGGACAGGAAACGAGGAGGGGGATATTAGCCTCTACATGTGTCCAACCCACGCGGAAGGGATTACCCTAACCACGTTGAACACCGTCGCTTCAGACAAGCAATCAGAGGTTGTCTTCGAAGATGTATTGCTACCCTATTCATCATTGCTTGGTGATTTAAATAAGGGATGGGAAACAGTCTATAAAGTGCTGCAGTGGGGGGCTGTAGGAAAATGCGCCGAAATGGTAGGAGGAGCCCAGCAGGTCTTAGACATGACCGTTGAATACGCTAAGCAAAGAACTCAATTTGGTAGACCCATTGGAACTTTTCAAGCTATACAACACCACTGCGCTAACATGGCCACTGATGTTGAAGGGTCAAGATTGGTCACATATCAAGCATCTTGGCTGCTGTCAGAGGGCATAGAATGCAATCACCAAGTTGCAACTGCCAAAGCATGGGTCAGTGACGCATATCAAAGAATCTGTGCCCTTGGCCATCAGTGCCACGGCGCTATAGGGTTTACGAAAGAACATAACATGCAATTGTTATCAAGACGGGCCAAAGCTGCTGAACTGTTTTTTGGAGATACAGATTACCACCTTGAACTAGTAGCGAAATCAATGAACCTATAGATTGTTCATTAAATGTCTTGGCTTTGTAACTATTAAAAATACTCCGAATTCATCTGCATGAACTCCAGTGACGGGAATACAATTGCGGAGAATATTCATACTTGGGCATATTGAGCAAAACTTGATGAAACCAAGAACAATTAATTTAGATGAGAAACCATTATTAACATACCAATCAATAAGATCACACATACCGCAACCAAAACCCTAGGCAGATCCCATATACCGTCAACAGTTTGTCACGCCTATTTCTGCCCATTGTCCCGGATATGTACACACAAAACACTTAAACCGTCTCGAGTACGTCAAAAAAATTGTTTGAGATATCAAAAATCTTCAGAACACGTGGCTCATTTATCAGAATTTGCACTAGACATACTTGCACTACGGCGTATTGAAGGTAAACTTCTCTCATCCGTTACCTTGGCTATATTGGATGAGTTTAGACCAAACGGACCGCTAAGGATTAATATATGATCGACCTAAACAACTGATGTTAGAAACAAAAGGAGCTATAAATGCCCAAAAATTTATTTGACCTATCCGGAAAGACAGCAATAGTAACAGGTGGTAATGGGGGCTTGGGACTAGGAATGGCTAAGGGAATGGCTGAGGCCGGAGCTAACATAGTCATAGCCGCAAGAAATGAAATAAAAACTGCCGAGGCATTAAAGGAACTAGAGACATTCGGGAGCAATGTTATTGGGTTGAACGTTGATGTGGCTGACGAAAGCTCTGTTGCTAACATGATATCTAAATCCATAGATACTTTCGAAAACATAGACATATTGGTAAACAACGCAGGTATAGGAATCAGAAAACTACCCCAAGAATACAGTTTAGAAGAATGGAATAAGGTGATAGATATAAATCTCACAGGATCATTTCTCTGTGCTAGAGAAATTTATGATCATATGAAATCGAGGGGCTCAGGAAAGATAATCAATATTGGGTCTATGACCTCAATCTTCGGTTTGGATTGGGCAGCACCTTACGCCTCTAGTAAGGGGGGAGTAGTCCAATTCAGCAAGACATTAGCAGTGTCTTGGGCTAAAGACAATATACAGGTAAATACTATATTGCCGGGATGGATACATACAGAATTAACACAAGGTGTAAAGGATAATTACAGGGCTAGGTACGATCACATACGATCCCGTATTCCTGACGGTAGATGGGGAGAACCATCTGATCTGGCGGGCACATCTGTGTTTCTAGCCAGTTCAGCGTCTGATTATGTTACAGGCGTATCAATACCGGTTGACGGAGGATACACATCGTTTTAGAGCTCTGATCCCCTCCAGTTCCACAATATACTTAAAGATGTTTCTCAAAGAAACTTGCTATCCTTTTCTCAAGGTACGATCTATCGGATTGTCTTCTTGGCATGTGGCGTTCATTGGGAAATAAAAGTATTTCATGATCCTTTTCCGATTCTATCAGGGAATTTATCAAACGTGCTGAGTGCCTAAAATGAACATTTTCATCCAAAAGCCCGTGTATTAAGAGTAATTTACCTTTCATGCCACTGACATATTGCCTTACATCACCAGTACTATAGCCATTAGGATTTGTGACAGGGGTTCCCATGTAACGTTCCGTATAATGAGTATCATATCCATCCCAACTGGTAACAGGTGCTCCCGAAACTGCAACCTTAAAAAGGTCAGGGTATTTCATTAAACAAAGTAAGGATACATAACCACCATAGCTCCATCCATACACCCCTATTCTTTCTGGATCCGCAATCTTATTTTGAATCAACCATTTTGCTCCAAGTGCCTGATCTTCGATTTCAACAGTACCCATCGCACGATTGATTTTAGATTCAAAATCAAATCCTCTGCGAGCACTCCCACGATTGTCCAAAACAAACACAACATACCCCTGACTTCTGAAATATTGTGCTCTCATGGCACATGTCATATTCCATCCATCAACCACCTGTTGAACGTGTGGCCCACCATATACACTAAAGATAGTCGGGAAAGGCCCTTCTCCAAATTCCTCCCCGGGTTTATATATTGCACCATACAATGTCTCTCCCGATGGGGTCTGTATTGTGATCATTTCCGGGGGAGTCAGGATGAATTGCGACGCTCTTTCATCCCTCTCGACATGGAAGGTAACAGATATGCTTTCTCCATTGATAGCCCTGACGGTACTACTAGGACAACTAGTCAAAGAATGGTGTGAATCAACAAACAAATCAAATCTGGGGCTTAGCACAGCATTATGCATTCCAGGTTCTATTGATAATTTTTTCAAAACACCAGTTTTTAAATGGATAGTATAAACATGCTTTTGTAAAGGAGATTCCTTGGTTCCAGTAAAGAACAAAACGTCATTTTTCTCATCAAATGAAATTATTTCGTCTACCTGCCATTCACCTTGAGTTATCTGTCTGGGTTCTGGATGGTTGAAGTCATAAATATATATATGCCGCCACCCATCCCTTTCTGAAGTCCAAATCATGTTATCCATACCGAAATAACAGTATGAATCACTTATATTGATC
Organism: uncultured Dehalococcoidia bacterium; assembly: GCA_964620395.1. Classification (GTDB taxonomy): domain Bacteria; phylum Chloroflexota; class Dehalococcoidia; order Lucifugimonadales; family UBA826; genus CAZUHE01. The sequence goes on along the minus strand of CAZUHE010000063.1, from coordinate 1,901 downwards.
CAATAATCCGATCTTTCTAAGGCCAGTTTTTTATGAAGCTGCATATCCTGACCAAAAATTAACAGATCCAAACATGTCTGTTCACGGTTTTGGCACTGAACGGCGAGTTTGTTACCTTCTAACCAATCAACTCTGACAATATATTCGTATGTTTGAGTATTCAACCAACTGGTTACGCCATCTAGGGAAACGATCCCCAATTTAACTTTCGGGTTATCCGCCCCTACAAACGGATATCTGTGAGATTCCCAGGTTGTATCTCCAGTCTCGTCTTTCCCTGAGTGCGCAATATTAAACGTTGCAATATGGCTTTCATCAACTTGAGTGAAAGCTATATTATGACCATCCAAAGACCACCAAAACCCACTCGGTCGGCGCATCTCTTCTTGAGCAATATAATCTGATAGTCCATTGGTCACCTTGGAATTCTCTTTTTCTGTGATTTTCCTGGGAATACCTCCTATAGCGGGAACAACATAAATATCGCCATCACACACAAATGCCACCATATCACCAATGGGTGAAGGCTTCGGATCTACAATTGAATATTCTTGCCCATTAACCAAAAGTCGGGTGTTCTTATAGGAATCATCAACAACATACAAATTACCATTCTGTTGAACTAAAATGTTATTTTCATCAATCCAAGCAAAATGTGTTACTCCCAATCCAAGATTCCTTTGACGTTGTCTTCTAAGTTCCTCATCCAGACTTTCTTTTTGCTCCCTTTGCTCAGAGGCAGCAACAATTAATACGTCACTTTGAGTATGAAGATCTAGAACACGTAACACTCTTTGGCCAGAGGTGTTTTGGGACAAATAGGCGATACGGTCACCATCAGGGCTAAAAGCAAAAGAAGACGGAACACTCATACCAGGCGACGGAAACTTTGATATTTCCTGTATAGGGATATTCATATATAGAATCTTACTTGGTTCGTTGCGCAACTTTGCGAGCAGCATTGACTATTCTGTCAATATCATCCTCAGTAGACAGAACATTTAAAGATCCAGCAATGCCTGTCTGCATCAAAACCCCTTCATTGAGCATTCCCAAAAAAAACATAGTTTTTTTGTCCAGATCAGCGGCCAAGACATCGTCGTAGTTGGATATATTAGATGCAGTGAAATGTAGCCCAAACAGTGAGCCAATACCCGTAACCCGGATCGGTATCTCAAGTTCGTCAAAGGTAACGCTCAATTTATTGCGCAGCACTTCTCCCATAGCGTTGATACGATAATAAACATCTTGAGTTAGATGGTTCATTACAACTTCTCCAGCCTTCATAGTAACCGGGTTTGCGTTGAATGTACCGGCGTGGGAAATTGGAGTCACTTCTTGAGTTGGATCAAAAAGGCGCATAATATCCTCACGTCCCCCAAAAGCTCCTATTGGCAAACCTCCACCAATTATTTTGCCTAAACAGGTCATATCAGGAATAACACCCAACAATTCTTGAGCACCTCCCTGGGCCAACCTAAAACTCTGTACTTCATCAAAAATTAATATAATTCCTGTCTCATCCGTCAATCTACGAAGATGAGCCAAAAATTCGCCGTCGGCAGGCAGATATCCAAAATTAGATACAACTGGCTCTATAATCACGCAAGCAATATCCTTTGCATTCTGTCTCAATACTTTGTCCATTGAATCAATGTCATTGTATTTAATAACAATGACATCGTCCGTAATTGTTTTTGGTTGCTTTGAATATTCTGAGGTAGCCTTCGGATCCCCTGCATCATCTTTTCCGGATGCATATACACTGACAGCTACATATTCATGTGCTCCGTGATATCCACCTTCCACTTTCACTATCTTTCTGCGACCTGTAAATTCTCGAGCCGCCCTGATAGCCATCATAGTGCCCTCAGTGCCCGAATTAGTGAATCTTATTGTAT
>CAZUHE010000062.1:0-6967 GCA_964620395.1 uncultured Dehalococcoidia bacterium | reverse complement strand
TGGCTGAAACTAGTTGATGACTTAAAGCCTCATATGCAAAAACATGGACTAAAGATAGTAGTGGCAACGGAAACCGAAGATGGAACAAGCATTTATGATTTAGCTGAAGCGGAAACTATGGAAGGTGCTATGGCATTTTTGTCTGACCCAGAGGTAATTAGAATGAGACAAGAAGCTGGTGTAGATACTGATAGCCAAGAAGTAGTCAGCCCCGTAAGTAAATATCACATCTTTCAGAATTAATGAATGAACTAGTTGATAGGTTCGGGGTAGCTAGCAATCTTGTTGATAATTTTTTCATGGATTTAATTAATGGAACTAATCAAGAATCTGTAGATGAAGCATTTAAAGGTTTGGGATTAAGCAGAAGCTCTGTCGAGAATAAATTAATTCAGGTAAATGAAAAGGTTAATCCATTTGACCCTGACAAAATGGGACATAATGCTAGTAAGAAAATCATCTATAAAGCAATCCTAACTATGATGTGGGAAGAGGAAATGAAGGACTAGGTAATAAATCAATAATTTTGAGGGTAGGTTAAAACTTTCGGTTAAAATTCTCTGATTATGGAGATGAAATGAACTGTCTGCAGTTCAAGATGGCACTTAGGGGTATCTCATTAATTTAGAGGTCGTCCATCGAAAGTCGTATCAGTCTGAGAAAATTTTTTGGCCTATGCCTAGATTAAGGGCGGCCTCATATACAGCCTTCCCGACACAAACATCCTGTATTGCAAGACCCTGAGATTCAAATAATGTAATACTTTCTTTATCAGGTCTTCCATCATAAGTGCCATTGACGATTTCTGAGAAATTTCTCACATGCTGCCATCCAGTGTTGCCTTTTTCTATCGCACTGAGAATATCACCACATTCGATTTTAGCCTGTTCGATATCGTCTACTACAATGGGGTTTGATTTGATTATGACTTCGTCGTCGATTTCTCGCCTCATCCAATGATTCCCCCCCGCAGCGTTAATATGCGTGCCAGAAGAAAGCCATTCCCCTTCAAGTACTGGCCTAGGAGAGCTGGTTATGGTGATCACTATGTCTGCGCCGTTTACACAGGAGCGACCATCTTTATAGGCCTCAACAGGTATACCGAGTTTTTCTGTCATACGTTTAGCATATTTTTCTCGTTTATCCTCGTTACGACTATAAACACGGGCAGATTTTATGTTTCTCACTTTGCAAACTGCTTCCAGCTGAGTTCGTGCTTGATAGCCTGAACCTATGATTGCAACTGTCTCTGATTCTTCACGTGACATATACTTGGTTGCCACACCAGTTGCGGCTCCAGTTCTTATTTGCCCTAGGTATGACGCTTCGATCAGGCTAATCAGCTTCCCAGTTGAACTATCGTATAGGTCAATGTAGAAAGGGATAGCCTGACCACGGATAGCGGCATAAGTCTTATGGCCGATTGCTCCCGAGTCAGGAGCCGAAGCTGTCATAAAATTTAAATGCCCCGACGGTACGGAAAGCCTATGTCTTGGGGAGTTAACATTTTGTCCTTGCGTCAGTAAGACAAAACTTTTTTCCACTTCTTCTAATGCTATTTCCATTGTAAGTATTTCTCTAACATCTTTTTCTGTCAGGAATAAGGGCATTTATCTCACTCACTTTATTTAGTTTGTGTTTTACTTTCTATTACTATTCTATTCTGCGCCATAGATGGGTGCACAGGCTTTTTGGCTAAAAGAAATATCAAGCTACCCGCGAATCCAGTGGCGGCTATTAAGAAGAAGGCTGTCAGATAATTTCCTGACCGGTCAAAGAACACGCCTGCTACGATCGGCGCTATCATAGAGAAAAAAGTCATTGGTACAGCCGAGATGCCCATAATTTTACCGAAGGATCTTCCGGCAAAATATTCCCCCCTCATGGCCATTGTAACTGGGGCTCGGGCACCGTATCCGAAACCATATACAACAGCAAACACCACAGCTAAAACCAATGAGTCTACAAATCCAGCGAAAGCTACCCCTATTGCTTGTAAACAACCAAAAACACAGGCGGCCACTTTCTTTGAAACATGGTCTCCTACGAATCCCCCAATGAGCTTGGCGAGGCCTCCAATACCCATCGTTATTCCCCAAACCATGGCTGCTTGCTCTAGGGGTACTCCTTGTGCCTTTAGAGCTAATATCAAATGGATCATCATAGTTGAAGTTAATAAAACAGATGAACCGTGGCCGAGCGCTAGTATCCAAAATGCCTTGCTCATCAAAGCTTCTTTGAGAGTAAATGAAGTTTCATTTGTAACAGGGGCCTTATCGTTCTCATCGGAGTATGGCATGGTTTTTGCAGAGGAGTTACCGTCAGGTACTTCTCCAATATCCTCAGGACGATTTATAATCAGTTTCCATATTGCTGGGGCTATTAATAGAAAAACAATTGCACATACTACTGCCGTTGCTCGCCACCCCAAATTTTCAGGTTTTATGGCTATGGCCATAAAAGGAACAATGAGGAACGTTCCTATAGAAAATCCAACGGATCCCATAGAAAGAGCCAAACTTCGCTTCTTCTCAAACCAATTGTTTACTATAACGGTCATTGGGATCCAGCCACCCATCGACACTCCCATAGTGATAATCATGTATGCAGCATAGAAAAGAAGTGGATCAGACCACTCTGTGCGTGAATCCGTGATTGGAGTAACCTGAGTGAGACATATGAAGCCGATGGCAGTGATTATGAAACCCAATGTGGCTAATTTTTTCCCGCCTATTTTGTCGATGATATAACCCACTAAAGGCGACATGATGCTGCCTTCTAGTTGTCCAAGAGAAAAGGCTACTGTCAGTTGAGTCCTAGTCCAACCAAATTCCTCTTCAAGTGCATTTACCCATAGTCCTGCTGCTCCATACAGGGGTGTAGACAGGAGGGCGTTTACAAACAAGGCGGTGATTGCCAACCACCAACCGTAAAATACGGGGCGTTTTTTTATGGATGCAAACAATACTCTCATTTTGGTGGGTAGGTTTGACCCGACCAGATTTTTGAACGTGATACTGTCATAGAATAAGGATTGTCTACAAAATCAATACGAATGTACAGTTTAAATTACCATTTCTGTTTTGATGGTGTGGATCTATATTTCGCTAAACTACATCTAAAGTTGGGTTTCTCAAAGGCGGTGTAATGGTTAGTTCATCCAACTCTATTGCATCTTTTTGATAAACCTGTACACGGTATGAGTAATGGTCTGCGACACAGATCCGGAAATTTTCGTCAACTCTAACAGAGGTAGGATGTCTGAAATATTTTTCTTCTTCAAGATTTGACATTTCTCTTAGTCGATTTGGCCTGGCATTGGTTAACATGTAACTTCGGGCTGACCGCGAAAGTGACGCGTCACCCAGAAAACGCCAAACGTATTTACCATCCTGATTGTATAGTAGAACCCTGTTGTTGCCCCAGTCCGTGAGGTATATGTCGCCATGTTTATCAACCGCAACACTCGTAGGTTTTTTTATAGAAAGACCGTCAGGAGTTTCTCCTTCTATGACCATCTTGAATTCTCCTTCTGAGGAAAATATTTGGACACGATCATTTCCCCAGTCTGCCACATAAATGTCTCCATTTTCATCAACGTGTACACCCCAAGGATTATTGAACTCACCTGGGAGGTTACCTTGTGATCCGAATTCTCCTATGAACTCGCCATTTTCGGTATATTCCTGAACCCTGTTGTTAAGGGCGTCAATCACTATCAAGTTCCCATCTGGAGTAAAAGATATCCCGGCAGGACCCCGAAACTGACCAGTACCTGATCCTTCAGTGCCCCAACGGCTAACGAACTCGCCGTCAGTGTTAAATTTGGATATAGTGTGGGTTGCTTCATCGCTTATTATCAGTTGCCCTTCGGTGTTGGTTATTATCTGGACTGGCCACTGAAACTTTCCTTCATCAGTGCCATACCCTCCGATGGTGTACTTGGGTCCGATTAGCTCATCACTAAGCTGCTCCGCGTCGTCAAATGTCCACACTCTGACGAAAGCTGTTCCAGAGCTCCGTATCAAAACATACAATATGTCATCTTTTCCAAACGCTACATCATATGGAAAGTTGGTGATTCTCCTCATGCCAAGAGTCTTAAGATAAGGATATCCGGCACGCAGTAAACCGATTGGTCTGACCATTAGTTTGTTGACCTCCCTGATGACAAAATTAATTTCTGAAAGGTGAAATTTGCTCGAATGTTCCTTTTACTATCGGTTTTGCTTCCACTCCAAGCCATTGTTCCAGCATCGTTGCGTATATTCCCCTGAAGTCCACGGTGTGCTTGAGATCTTCTCCCAATTCCCAATCTGATGGTTTTAAAGATGGGTATTCAGAATAGAATCCTCCATCAACATTTTTCCCTATGATAAACGCTCCACCGCCAGACCCGTGGTCTGTACCACTTCCGTTGTCCCTCATGCGCCTGCCAAACTCCGTGAATACCATTACTGCTACTTCATCCGCTGCGTCATGCTCTTCAAGGTCGTCTATGAAATCTGCAATGGCTCCCGATAGATCAGTCAAAAGTCCCGGATGTGCCACCATTTCATTTGCGTGGTGATCATATCCCCCATGGTTGGCGTAAAACACTCTTGTTCCCAGACCGGCAAGATGTATTCTGGCAACATCTTTTAGACTTTTTGCTATTGGATTATCGGCATATTCGACAGATGATGTATATGCGTTAGACACATCCGCAAGCAGGTCGGCACCTTTCAGTATATCGATCCCAGTTTTACCGATATATTCAGATACTGGCCCAGATCCTATAGCTTGACTATATATATTTTTAAACGACTGTACAGCTCTGTCTCTTAGATGGGCCTTATCTTGATCATTCATAACACCATAGCCATCTATGTCGCCTATTGAGGTCACAGGGACTCCGGAAACTGACATGGCTCGCGGAAGCCCTCTTCCAATATTAATGCCGGTTAAGACATTTTCCTGATTTGGGTCCATTTCTCTGATTGCTAATCCAAGCCATCCTTCAGTTCCAACAATGTCGGGTTCACAGGTGTGCATAATGTCCATGGCTCTGAAATGAGATCTGACAGAATCGGGGTAACCTATGCCCTGGACTATGCCTACTTTCCCATCGTCAAAGAGTGATTTCATTGGTCCCATGTTGGGATTGAATGCAAGAGTATCGTTAATAGGCAAGGTTTCTTCCGGATTTATAACAACTTTTTTCCTTGCGTCGAAGTAATGCTCACTGGTGTATGGAATTATGGTATTCATGAAGTCATTTCCACCGGTCAACTGAATTACAACCAGTACCTTATCTTTTTCCCCTGTAACCATCTTTTTCTCCTTTGGATCAGACTTATTGAATACTATTCTTGGATGATATTTTCTAATCTAAGCGTATTGGTAATCTACTGTGGATACTATCATCTGTATGAGATCAGATATATCCACAGAGCCACTTTCTGTGGCGTTTTGTTTTTTGAGCGAATTTACATATTCAGTCAACTCTGAATATGTATCCGAACTGACTTGCACTCCCCCGAGTACATCAAGGCATCTATCAACTAGTTGGCCGGGGTCTTCATCAAGGCTCCCCGCTCTCTTTATAATGTCCTTAACTCCTGGTTTGTCTGTGTCCCGGAACTCCTGTGAGGCAAAATTAATCCTCTCACTTAATGTGCCTGAATCTATCCACTCGTGTCCTGTGTGCCATCCTTCCACAGTTGGTGGATTCAAAAGTTCTTGCCCCATTACAGCAACCGAGCTCCAGTAACCTTCAAGGCCCGGTTTTATATCATTGAAACTTCCCACTTGTCTCAAAACTCCCATTACAAGTTCTGTTGGGCTTTTAACTTTAGGTTTATTAATGGAACTTTTAAATCCATGGGAGTTGAAAAGAGCTCTTAAAACAGATTTCATGTCCCCTTCGGTTTCCATGAATACTTCTGATAGTTCGTCAATTAAACTAGGATCTTTGGGTTCCTCTATATTCCATGCTGGTACCTGTGGTTCATCCTCGACAAAGAAATTACACAAATGGCGAGTTACAAACCTTGCTGTGGCTTCTTGTTTGACAATGATATCTATGATGTCTTCACCGTTGAAATTACCCTCGTGTCCGAGAAAAACTTTTGGATCGTTGTCGTGATCTTCCGCATGAAATTCAAATTTTGAATGGAAATGCCCTTGAGGGTAGACTGGGATTGGTTGACTGAATGTCCATCCCGTGAATGCACGAGAGGCGTTTTTGATGTCATCTTCAGTGTAATTCCCGACCCCCATTGAGAAAAGTTCCAGAAGTTCTCTACCGTAATTCTCGTTAATTTCACCCTTGTGATTCTCGTTATTGTCAAGCCAGTAAAGCATTGCTGGATCTCTTGACAACTCTAACAATATATTTCGGAAATCTGTCATTGATATTTTTCGGAAAGTGTCTATTTCTGAGAACAGTGTGTAGGCGTGTTGTCCTTTGCTCCATGCTACTGGGAATATGTGATGTAAAAACAATGTCATCTTTTCTTGAAGAGGTCGACGGCTGTTTAGCATTCGGTATATCCACGTCGCCACATACATCTGGAATCCTTCCCCACCGTAATAGCGATCTATGTAAGATTGATCAATGTCAGGGGATTCATCTACGTTTATGAGCTGGTCGACTATGTCCTCATACGTCATAGTTTCGGTAAGTACGTCAAGTTCTTTTGCCGTCGCTCCAAACCCGGCTCTTCGGAAAAGGTGTGCGACTTCTGCGCGGTCGGACTTCATACCTGTTAGTTACCTCCATTGAAAAGCTGTATTGGATTCGATAACTTGAAGGAAATATATCATATTTCAAGTGCCTGAACTTCTTGCTAGTGAATACATCTTATTGCGTACACTAATTCTGTACCGAAAATAATGAAATTAAATATAGGAATGTTGTTTCTGCTTCATGCCTACATTTTTGCAAAGTTTGACTTGTGTAACTATTAAATTTATATTAGGTGTC
>CAZUHE010000061.1:0-6975 GCA_964620395.1 uncultured Dehalococcoidia bacterium | reverse complement strand
CCTCGATCTCCAGGGCCACAACCTGGCGCCTTAACCAACTTGGCCACGCTCACCATAACAAGCCGCAAGTGTAGCACCCGCACAGAAACATGGTCAACGTGATCTACGATTAAAACCAACCAAAACTTTTATTGATCCTTGTTGGCCGTTGATGTTAGGGACTCCAACACATCTTCAACCATTATGTCAGCTTTTGTGTGATGTCGTAGGGGAAGCTGAGGGTCCACATTATAAAAATTACGCCTGCCGATTTTTTCACGTGTTATATAGCCTGCTTCTTCCAAATCAGAAATGATTTTATGAGTGGTACGCTCAGTAACACCTATATGGCTAGCTATTTCCCTAGCTGTGCTAGTAGGATTATGAAATATATAACTCAAAACAAGACCATGATTGGTAATAAAAGTCCATCGGGGTGCTGTTTCTCCAACCATATACAAAGCCTCACATTTTTACTATTGACCATCTGAATCTATCACAGTAACAAGTGCAAACACAACAGACCAACTAAAATACCTTAAATTTTATAATGGACTCGACATAGACTTGCAAAATTGTACCAGTGACCTCACCCCCACACCGGTCGCACCTCTTATTTGATATCCATCTATCGAATTGACTCTGCTAACGGCAGCCACATCAAGATGAACCCATAAAGATTTATCAACGAATTTCTTTATAAACATAGCCCCTATGATAGATCCTGCTGATGGGCCACCCGAATTTTTTATATCCGCCACCTCACTGTCCAATTGACCCATATATTCATCGTCAGTTGGAAGTTCCCACATCTTTTCGCCTTGATTCTGGCCAGCTTTCATCACCTCTTTAGTAAAATCGTCATCATTCCCGAATATACCAATGTACTTATCACCCAAAGCCGTCCTGACAGCCCCAGTTAAGGTTGCTATATCGATAATCCGCGTAAAGCCTCTTTGCTCTGCGAAACAAAGCGCATCAGCCAACACCAGTCGACCTTCAGCATCCGTGTTATCAATTTCAATAGTTACCGAGTTCATGGCCTGTACTACGTCTCCTGGTTTTTGCGCATCAGCACCTGGCATGTTTTCAGTTGCTGGTATAAGGCCCAACACATTTACCTTGAGATTAAGTTCCGCGATTGCTTTCATGGCCCCTATAACAGCCGCTCCTCCCGCCATATCCCCTTTCATATTCCTCATACCTAACCCAGCCTTAAGATTGAGGCCACCACTATCGAAAGTAATCCCTTTGCCAATTAAAGCCAGGTTACTATCTGATTGGTTAGGATTACCTTTGTAGTTCAAACATACTAGCTTTGCTGGCTGCACACTTCCTCTAGAGACTCCGATCAGAGCCCCCATTGACAATTTTTCCATGTCTTCTTCTTCTAATATTTCACATTCCAACTTAGTAGTTTCAGCCAAATATAGCGCAACTTCTGAAAGTTTCTTTGGAGTCATGACATTTGCGGGTGCGTTCGCTAAATCCCTAGCTAAGTTTACTGATTCTCCAATGATAAGGCCTTTCTTTATGACCTCCTTCACATCTTGACTCTCAAACAGTTTGTCACGCAAAACGAGATTAATATCTTGTGGAAATGATTTTGATTTTGAAGTCTTAAATTCATCATATACATACAAACCCATAACGGCAGAGCTTGCAAAACATTCAGCAGCCTCAAGTGGCCCTATGTACCCTGAACAGAACGACGATAAATCTACCGTTATTTGTTCCAGTTGAAGATCCCTACATTTTCTAAAAGTTCTTGCCAATATATTTTTTAGAGCATCAGGATCTATGGAATTTTTTGATCCCAATCCTAGGAATATAATCCGCGTGGGAACAAAGTGACCCAAAGTGTATATCATCGTGGAAATCCCCAAGGATCCCGATATTTCCGGTTCACGAACAAGTTTCGCGATATGCTCCGACACAGGTGAACCCAAGGATTTAAACAAATCTAATTCCTTTTCGCTGCCCTTGTATACACCTACCAGAAGACAATCAGAAGCAACCCTTTCAGGTTTTTTGTTAATAATTCCTGATACTTTTAAAGCATTATTCATTACGTATAAAATCCGCTGGGCCATTTAAACTACAACTGTATGAGATAAATCTTCCTATAAATGTCATTATAAATACATTCACTTTACATTTATTTTGATAATCATTGCTATAATCCAATCACATTCGTCTAACTATAAACTATGCGTTCAAGGCATCTCTACCCAAACATATGAGGTTTAAATAACTATAGTGAATAAAAAAGATAACGAAAAAAACATAATGCAAAGAGCAAGTCATGTTTTGCCCCAAGGTAGTCTAGGCAATCTAAACTATGACTTGGTTATAGAACGTGGAAAAGGTAGTCACGTATGGGATGAAAGTGGCAATGAATACATCGATTATTTACTTGGTTCAGGACCCATGATCATTGGACACTCCCATGACGACGTGACTAAAGCCACAATTACCCAATTACAGAAAGGCACAACATTTTTCGCAAATAACGAAAAGGCGATACAGCTGGCTGAAGAAATAGTCCGTGCTGTCCCCTGCGCCGAAAAAGTCAGGTTTTTCAGCACGGGATCAGAAGCGACTTTATACGCAATGCGACTGGCTCGCGCCTATAGGAAAAAAGACAAAATATTAAAATTTGAGGGAGGGTTTCATGGGATGAATGATTACGCTCTCATGAGTATGACTCCAAAGAAATTATACGAATTCCCACGATCTGAGCCGGATTCTCCGGGCATACCAAAATCCGTTCAATCTGAAGTATTAGTGGCACCATTCAACAATATAGAAATAACTACGTCTATTATCGAACAACACCATGATGAAATCGGCGGTGTTATAGTAGAACCGCTTCAAAGGTTGATACCTCCAGTCCCAGGATTCCTTGAAGGACTTCGCGAGGTCACGCAACGCTTCGAAATACCGCTTATTTTTGATGAAATAGTCACAGGATTTAGATTGGCATATGGAGGAGCACAGGAATACTACAACGTCACCCCAGATATTTGTACCTTAGGCAAAGCTGTGGCAGGGGGATTCCCGTTAACTGCTGTTGCTGGAAATGAAGAAATTATGGGACATTTCGATTCCACAAGCGTACTACCCGAACAACATTTGCTTCAGGTCGGAACTTTAAGCGGGAATCCTGTAGCTTGCGCAGCGGGATTAGCAACACTATCAATCCTCCGCCAAAACAACACATACCAAAATTTGTTTAATAATGGAAAAAAGTTGATGCAAGGATTGCAAAATAGTTTCGACAATTCTGGTACTCCAGCAAAAATTATCGGAGAGCCAGTACTCTTTGATGTTTTTTTCACAGATCATGATGTATATGACTACAGGTCTGGCCTAAATGGAAATCCCGAATTATTATCGAAATTCAATCAGGCACTTCTAAATCGAGGAGTCTTAAAAGGTGCTACAAAATTTTACATATCAACAAAACATACAAATAAAGATATAGAGAACACAATGAAAATTTTTGACCAGATTTCAGAAATACTAGAATATTAACAACCAATATTTAACCTCTGTGACCATTAATCTCTGAAAATCTTGTCTAGAATTCAATTGACTGAAGGCATATAAATTAACTAGTTTTCTTTTAGGGCCTAAAAAATCAATACGAACTAATCTTAGATCGTACTCAGATTAGAAAAGGGCTTTATTGAGAGCATCAGATGGATTCAGGCAAAAATTCTATAAACCTGATTACCGACGGTTCAATAATGGTTGATGGCGGGTCTGCCTTTGGGCAGATACCCAAAACTGAATGGGAGTCCCACTCAAAACCGGATCGACGAAACAGAATAAAGTTTGGTATTAACAGTCTCGTAATCAAAACTCCCAATGCAAATATACTAGTAGACACAGGAGTTGGCAGCAAGATACCTGAATTAGTAAGAAAGACCTACCACATTAATGGAAACAAATTGTTGAGAGGCCTGAAAAAGTTAAACCTAAACGCAAAAGACATAGATATAGTATTGCTAACCCACTTGCATTTTGATCATTCGGGAGGTTGCACCAAATTAAATAGGTCTGGAGAATCAGTCCCTATTTTTCCTAAGGCAAGACACATAGTACAAAAAGCCTGCTGGGACGAGGCAATTAAGCCTAATGAGAGATTCAGCAATACTTATTTTCAGGAAGACTTTCTACCCTTACAGGAAAAAGGGCTTTTGGAATTAATAGACGGAGACATGGAGGTAACTCCAGGAGTCGAAGTAAAGGTTGCAGACGGACCTTCGAAAGGACATCAAATGGTTCTCATAAAAATGGGGAGCGAAAGGGTAGTCTACGCAGGAGATTTGATCCCGACCGCCTACCATTTGCAACCCCAGTACATCGCTGCAACGGATGAATTCCCAAATGAAACCTTAGTCCAGAAAAAAGAATTGTTAAAAATGGCAATGGAAGACGGTTGGATAGTTATATTCGGACATGAACACGAAAAACACTCCGGGTATATTGAGGACTGGAACGGAAAACCTCACCTTCTGCCACGCGATGTCTGAGAATCCCCGTTATTCACCCTCAAAAGCAAACATTGGGCCATATACATTTTCAGGGTCAATTTTGACCGTAACGTTAGAAAAGGAATTCGGTAACCCTATTTTGCTGATCGATTTTACTCTTATGTAGTTTTCGGTTAACCCTGTCCTCGGAGCTCTTGACTCCCCACCATTTTCCCCTATGCCTTCCCATAAAACTACTAATCTACTTCCTTCGTAACTTTCCCTAAATGTTTTATAACTTTCCTTCCCTATCGCTATGATTTCTGAAGATCTCGAAGATTTTTCACTAGGAGAAACATCATCGCAAACATAAAAAGCGCTGGTACCAGGACGCCTTGAAAATTTAAAAACATGAAGATCCGAAAACCCCGATTCCAAACAAATTTGCCGAGTTTGTTTGAAATCGTCAAGTGTTTCTCCTGGAAAACCAACGATGACATCCGTTGTTATTGCTACATTCTTGACACTAGATTTAACGGTATTCAAAGAGGACATGAAAGTATCGGATGAGTATCTCCGTCTCATATTTCCCAAAACATTATCACTACCGCTCTGTAACGGTATGTGAAAATGTGGACACAACCTTCGGTTCTCCCAGAACTCAAGTAATTCCCCTGTAATTTCATGCGGTTGAAGAGAAGAAACTCTTATCCTAGGTATATCTGTGTTATCTATGATGGCAGATATCAAATCGGAAATAGTCGTATTGACCAGATCAAAACCATATGTACCCAATTGGGTACCCGTCAATACAACTTCCTTATACCCCATATCATTAAGAGTGTTAATCTTACTCACAATTGTATTTACGGGAATACTCCTTTCCCTTCCCCTAACCTTGGGTACGATGCAGTAAGCGCATATCTGATCACAACCCTCCTGTATTTTTACCATTGCACGGTTTCGAGAAGAAAACTCGCTAAAATGAAATTGCGGGAATAAATCATGACTGGATAAATTAGGGAAGAATTTATCCAGAACTGTACCAATGATATGATTCTTTTGGGTATTGCCTACCACCAAATCAATTTCGGGCATTTCTTCTAAAACTTCGGGTTTGTTTTCTGCATAACAGCCTGTGACAACTACAACGGAATCAGGATTAACTCGTTTCAAAGATCGTATTCTTTGTCGGGCCTTTCTATCTGCAATATGAGTTACGGTACATGTGTTAAGCACAATAACGTTTGCATCTTCAGCATCGCGGCTGGTTTCAAACCCCACAGACAAAAACTCTCTATTAAGGTCCTCTGAATCCGACTGATTAAGCTTACAGCCCTGAGTTTCAATGTGTATTTTTGGAGGGTTTACCATAAGCCTATCAGTAGTATAAATTTCCATACCTAGGAAGATAGCTACATTATACCGTCTAATAAATTAACTAGCGTTGCGGGGAACTAAATGAAAATCATTGATATTACAAAGCCGTTAGCACAAAATATGCCATCGTATCCAGGCGATCCGAATGTCCTATTGGAAGAAATGATCACTCATGATGGCGGTATTCCTGTGGTAACCTCCAAAATTCAAATGGGTAGTCATAGTGGAACTCATATTGACGCGCCCGCCCATATTGACCCACGTTTGAAAACGGTAACCGAATTCCCTTTGGAGTGGGTTCAGGGAGAGGCAATGGTTATCGAAAATCAATCACTAGATGAAACTTACTCTAAACTCAATACCAAAATTAACCAAGTCGCTTTTCTAATAATAAAATCTTCGGAAAAAGAATCAACCTTACCTTTAATAAACAATCAACTAGCCTCTGACCTCAAATCTTCAGGGGTGTGCCTAATAGGAACCGATCGATTATCTGTAGACAATGATTCATTATCCCTCGCAAATCACCAAAATTTACTCAGGGAAGATATATGGATAATTGAAAACCTTGATCTCTCAAAAATCTCTGAAGGGGTATACGGTTACATTATTGCACCATTAAAAGTGTCCGTGAGAGACGGAGCCCCCGTAAGGGCATTTCTAATGGACGCAAATTGTGATTGCCGTCCTGAACTAGTAGATATCAAAGACAAAGCCAAATTAATCAACAATCGCATGTCGGAAGCAGAGGAATTTGTTAATCGAGCAGGTATAGATCCCTATGACTCATTTAAATTAAATATCATCGCCCATCTCTGGCTTGCTGCTGATGAGAAGGATGACAAAATATTAGAGTGTCTACACAACCTAAATGAATCAATAACAAATAATACTGGCTCGATCACTGTTGAAAGAGGAGCAACGCCGCAAAGAGAAGGACACGTCAGCCATTGGGGGTTTCACTGTCAGTGGCAATTGTCGTGGGACGATGAAAAAAGTGTGGTCGTCAATCTAATAACACTTGATGACGCCTACCAACCCCATTTTGAAATAGTCGGAACAAATTCAAAATACCAAAAAATACTATTAGATATTAATGACGTAAACACATTAGAATTATCGTTGATAAATTGTA
>CAZUHE010000060.1:0-7035 GCA_964620395.1 uncultured Dehalococcoidia bacterium | reverse complement strand
TATATGTATTTACTGTAATCTATTAAGATCAGATTATAACCACGTTACAGACAGTAAATTTCATGAATAATCACACTAATCCCACAATTGAAGAGTTTATTACCTCAATCCAAATAAAGGACAGGATTAACAAACTAGCTAAATGCATAGAATTGGATCACCAATCACAAAAGTTAATAGCTTTGATAGTTTTAAAAGGATCAATATGTTTTGCCGCCGATTTATTAAGGGAAATAGATCTTGACGTGCAAATAGAATTCATACACTTGAGTAGCTATAAAGACGATGTGAGTACAGACATAGAAATGAAATCTATTAGTTCCAAGAATTTCAGCGGAGAAAGAATTATTATTATCGAAGACATCATTGATACTGGAAAAACAGTCAACTATATTTCAGAATATCTCGCTGACCTGAATCCTAAATCCATTCAAGTTTGCTGCTTGCTCAACAAGAAATCCAGGAGGCAGATACCAGTTCAAATTGATTATAACGGGTTCGATATAGAAGACCTGTTTGTCGTAGGATACGGCATGGACTTTAACAATCGATTCCGAAATCTACCATTCATTGGGATTCTAAGTTAAATCAAATATTAACCAACGACATACGTCTAAAATACCATGTTAACCACAGCCTAGGAGAATAGTTTGTCAAATCAGCCCTCGGTAACGCAAGTAGGTTTGTATGGTAGTAAGATACTTCTACGGTGGAGTGACGGGCACGAAAGTACCTACGGGGCCAGAGAATTACGGATAAGTTGTCAATGTGCGGAATGTGTTGAAGAATGGAGCAAACGACAACTTCTTGATCCTTCAAGCATACCTTCTGATCTACAGGCTGAAGACTACTTAACAGTAGGAAAATACGCCTTACAATTCTTATGGAGTGATGCTCATTTTACGGGAATATTCCCTTTCACTGTACTGAGAAAAATGTGCCCTTGTTCACAGTGCACCAACCTTTCAACAAAATAATATTTAGCCACATGGCCTTGATACCACAAGACCTCTCACTTAATACTGCGCTAAAACTTAAACTGGTTTGAATTTGGGCAAACTTATCCCATCTGAGACACTTTCAAATACCACTTCCAATGGCATATCTATCTGAAGCTTCTCTGGAGTCGGATTGTCCATAACAATATTTGTAGGCATTTTAGGGCCTTCTTCCAGTTTCACTATTGCGGTTACAAAGGGAACATCCTCTGCGAAACCTGCATGTGGGGCTCTATGAACTATCCCATATGTAAACAATGTGGCCTTACCGCTGGCTTGAATCCAGGTTGTGTCTTTTGAAAAACAACATGGGGATATATCTCTCGGGTAAAAATAAGCTTGTTGGCATTCATTACATTTTCGGAGCCACAATTCCTCCTCTTTAGTCTTTTCCCAGTAATAATCTGATTCACCTTGTGGCACTGGAATCGGCTTCCCGTACGACATAATCTTTCTCCTTATTAATTAATCAACCGCGAGGACCGTTGTACCAGTAGAGGAAAGTGATCCACCGGTTCCATTTATAAGACAAAGTTTGGGATCTACTATCTGCCTTTCTCCACATTCTCCACGAAGTTGTCTTACAGCTTCTAGGACCAAAAACATCCCGTACATACCGGAATGAGTATATGACAGCCCACCTCCTGAAGTGTTCATAGCAAAATCACCTCCGGGAGCTGTTCGTTGATTGGCTACAAAATCTGGACCTTCTCCTCTGTCACAATAGCCCAGACTTTCCAATGTAGCTAAAACAGTGTAGGTAAAAGAGTCATATATCATGGCCAAATCTATGTCGTCGTGGGTAACTCCAGCCCTTCGCATTGCGGCTGGCCCAGTATTCTTTGCAACTGTCCTTGTAAGATCTGGCATTTGGCTGATCATGTTATGATCATGCGATTCTGCGGCACCTAAAACCCAGACTGGCTTTTTCTTAGTATCCTTCGCTCTTTCAGCAGAGGTGATGACGTAGGCTCCTCCCGCATCTGTAACAAGACAACAATCAAACAAATGAAATGGCCATGATATCCATCTCGAGTCGTGGTAATCATCAAAGGACATATCATCTTTCATGTATGCTTTTGGATTCATTTGCGCCCATTTTCGTGTCGCCACAGCAACTTCAGCCATACCTTGACGTACTCGATCTTCACCGTATTGATGCATATATCTACGAGCCGCCACAGCATAATTTATTGGCGCACCAATATAACCGTAAGGAACCTCAAATTGAGGCCCTGGATCAGAATCATTTGCCCCTGCCCTGCTTCTCGCACTTCTCCCAGCTTCACCATGTGTAACCAAAGCCACATCGCAATATCCAGCATTAATTGCAGCCATTGCGTGAGCTATGTGGATAATGAATGATGATCCTCCTACCGCAGTCGTATCAGTAAAGCTAGGTTCAATACCAAGGTATTCAGCTAGATTCAACGTAGATGTCCCAGCAGTAAATAACCCGTTTACATCCTTCATGGATAATCCTGCGTCCTGTAGAGCGTTATGAGCCGCTTCAGCGTGATGCTGTAAATTTGATTTGTTGGGAATTTTTCCAATCTCGTCTGACTCATCAACGCCTACTATAGCAACGGTTTTCCTTAGATCAGTCATATAATCAATCTCCACATTCCATTTATGTTGTCTAATCCACCAATGTAAGATACAACTAAGCACCTTCTGTTACAAATCTGTTGAGGTGCAACAAAAACTTAAAATTGTTTCAATCACAAATTTATTACCAATTAGTTAATGCCCCGTCATTTCTTCTTAGTTGAGGAGTCCAACCAGTAGGATCAACTATCCTGGATTCCGCCAATTCTTCGTTAAAATCAACACCCATTCCAGGTACGTCTGGGCACCATGCATATCCTGCATCCCATTCTATTTGTACCGGAAACAAATCAGTTGCATATGAACCTGGCCTACGAGGCATTTCTTGAACCCCAACATTAGTGGAAGCCATGCAAAGTGAAACACAAGCAGCAGCACTGACAGGGCCAAGAGGATTATGGGGGACGATATCAATATAGTGTGTTTCGGCCCAATGAGTTATTTTTAGGGCCTCCGTTATCCCTCCAACAATGCAAAGATCAATACGTGCATAATTGATTAGTTCTTCCTCTATAACTTCGCGGAATGGCCATTTACTGGCCCATTGCTCTCCGGCCGCTATTGGCACCGATACATGACGAGATAAGGTTCTATAACTAGTTGGGTTCTCGGATCGCAGAGGGTCCTCCATGAAAAATGGACGAAATTGCTCCACAGCACGACATAGGGTAATAGTATGAGCAGTATCCAACCTCGTATGTACGTCAAAACAAATTTGTACGTCTGAACCAACCGTGTCCCTTATAATTCCCATTTGTTCTTCCGCAATCTTGATCGATTCCACTGGTTCCAGAACATTGAATTCCATACCAGTTTCTTTTTCCAAATTATAGCTATAACCATTTGGTCCTGTTTCAGGCTGATGCCACCGCACAAACTTCCACCCTGCGTCGACATGCTTTTTACAACTTTCAATTAATTGATCAATATTATCTCCGTAGGTATGAGGGTAACAAACTACTTTATCTCTAACCGGCCCACCCAATAATTTATATAGCGGCATACCCACAGATTTTGCTTTAATATCCCACAGGGCCATATCTATACTGCTTATGGCACACATATATACTTTATCCGCTGGGAAAAAATTACCCCGAAACATATGTTGCCAAAGTTTCTCAGAAGAAAAAGGATCCTGCCCAACCACAATTTGGGAGAGATGTTCAATTGCTTTGCCTATCGCAGCACCCCAACGGGCTATCCCAACTTCCCCCAAACCATAGATACCATTATCTGTTTCTACTTTCACAATGAAATATAGTCTGCCGGCTTCATCCGTTATGGGAAAGCTCTTGATCTGGGTTACTTTCATGTATTCTCCTTTTTACACTTCGCCTGTGAAGTTTCTCAATATTGAGGATCCATCAATTGACTACGATAAACTAGCCTGCCTAGGGTGGTCAATTAATGGTACATTACCTTCTAAATTTACCTTCAACCTATTCAAATCCTGTTACCATGCTGAAATGATAAAAATAACCAGAACAAAGTTTGAACATATCGTCAATAATTCTCTTATGGAACTCCCTACTGAGATAATGTCACATATGGAGAACGTTGACATTGTTATCGATGACATTGCTTCATCATCACAGTTAATCGGAACTGATATTGAAGACAAATTAGAATTACTTGGCCTATACGAAGGTATACCCCTAAACGAACGCTACGGTTATGATCTGGTATTACCTGACAAAATAACCATATTCCAAAAATCAGTGGAGGCTATTTGCTCGACTGAAGAACAGATAAAACTAGAAATAAAAGCCACTGTTATACACGAAATAGGCCATCATTTCGGATTTTCCGATGAAGAACTCCATGATCTAGAAGCTTAACTTATGTTGGACCAAAAAGATCTTCAAGTCCCTTATCCAAAACATCCTTAGCCGGAGCAAATGCTGAATAAGACTCAGCGGTTCCGTAATCCCTTGTTCTAGCTACGACAGGCATAGGCACTGCATGACCAAAGATCAGTGCTTGTTGCCTCGAATCTAAGCGTGACAAGACACCTCTCAGCTTTCTATTGCCCGATACCCCAGACAATACCGCATCAACATCCTTCCCGCTATCAAGCAAACAACTTATCTTAGTACCAATTTGACTCATGACTTCTTCATCAATATCACTGGGTCTTTGGTCGACCACAAGTAATGTGACATTGTATTTCCTCATTTCTCGAGCAATAGTCCCAAATATATTTTGACTTGCCATCGATGTGCTCAAAAATCTATGCGCTTCCTCAATTGTAATTACTAGGTTAGGTGGTTCTTGGTTAAGATCTCCCAACGATGCTTCTTTTTGCCTCTGATATATATCGTAAATCCTACGGGTTAGTATGTTTGCAACCAACATATATGAAGTTGGATTATTACCATGTTTGCCAAATTCTAGAACCACATGTTGCCCAGCTCTTAATCTATCAATAATTAAAGCGGCCGAATCTTCAACATTTTTTTCCGATACAAAGTCAAACCTTGTGATTCTTTCTAAACGTCTTTTTAAAGCCGCTAAAGCTGAAGAATTCACATTGATCACGTCCGCCAGATCGTTAAGTTCTTGCCTGGATTGAGATAAAAATTCCGAGAACCATTTTCGTCTTCCAAAATGATTTTCTAAACTATAGGCGGCATCAGCAGCAACCGATGTCAATTCTAAAGTTTCTTTAAGAAGTTGAATATCTTCAGGAACTATATCCGAATACCCAAGCCTAACAACATGATCTGGAGAAAAGCCTCTACGCTGGGCGCTCTCGTGATCCAGAGAAAACACCGAGACTTGCGACGGGAATAACTGTTTAAGTCCTTTCACAGAGTGAGCCCGCTCACTTGTGCCTTGCCAACCATATTCATTGTGCATATCGAAAATCAAGTTGCTAGCCTTTCCGCTTTGGAGTATACCAATCAACAACAATCGGGTTAAAAAAGTTTTACCAGTTCCACTCTTCCCGAATACTCCATTGCTCCTCTTTACCATCTCTCCAATATTGAGGCATAGTTTAGCTTCCATATCCAATGGGCTGCCAATCCAAAACCCTCCACTCGTCTCAGACCCAAACACATTATAAATATCTTCCTCAGTGGCTTCAGATACCAACGAAAAATGAGACGGAACAGTTTTTGCAGGGAGAGGACCCAAGGAACCCGATAGGGGATCATCTCCAATAGTCAGCATAGGTTCGACTGTAATCGTACCGTATGCAGTAATTCCAGACATCGCATCCGTAAGAAACTTATTTTCAACATCTGGGATGTTGTACTGGAGCGTTGGATCGGATGATTCGAGCGCTACGTCAGTCACCACTCCCACGAACCTATTATATTGACCTTGAATCACAACATTAGCCCCTAACCTCACTTCTTCAACAGTAACGTCAGAATTCAACCTCACTTTAACCCCCTCCCCAAGGCTGCCGGTAACTACAACTCCAAGAGGCCTTGTCCAAGAAGATTCAAAATTCATTCAAGCCTCCGTAGCAAAGAATTGATCCGTTGAGAATCTCCGCTAATCACGGAAGCAAGTATTCTTGATGCCTCTCTTTTATACCCACTAGGATCTTCCATCATTACGGCACAGTTTTTAACAAAGGAGGCAACAACGTCGTCTGATTGAGGTAATCCTGACAACAAAACCATTCGGAACAAGTCATGAGAATTAGCGAAACCTTTTATGTCATCCTCGCTACAATCATATGCAAATGAGTGTATCCTCGGAGGATATGGCGGCAAAAACGGTTTTATTTCATCCATATTTTTGTATCCAACTGCAATAGATCTAAACTGGGTTTTCAAAAGTCTAGACAATTGAGGGTTCTGATCATAGACGTCATCTTCATCCTTCAAAAATTCACCTCTCGCTATTGGCAACCGAGAGGGGTCTATTCCCACCGTAGTGGAATGACATACAATCCCAAATACCGAATCATTCGTACCTACTCTAACCAATGAACCAAGAGCAGGACATTTGTACAATTCATAGCTTTGGACCAAAAAACCATTCGTGTCACTTTCTACAACTTCTCCAATCCTTGCCATAGTAATCCTTATAGCCACCTCAATCTTTTGGTGCGGTCCTTTTGGGACGTATTAAACGGAATCCCATTAGACTCCAACGACTCTTCCAATAAATTCAAAAAAAAAGTCCTGTCCGCGGTAGATATCACTGCCTGTTCATGAGCCTCCATCAAAGACGCTGGATAGCCTGAGCCGCGCGTGCATTGATCTAACACCAATGTTTGGACCATATTTACTTTGTCAATATCCATGGCGACCCATTGAGGAATTTCCACCCTACCTATCTCTTCACCAACATTGATGTAAAAAAAACTCACCCGGTTTTCTCCATAATATACGTGTGACATTTGATAACTTGTACCAAACACAGAACTTCTCCAACCAGGCTCCAATAGCTTAGCAAAAATATCTCTATC
>CAZUHE010000059.1:2559-7070 GCA_964620395.1 uncultured Dehalococcoidia bacterium | reverse complement strand
CCTTACTCGGAAGAATTCCCATTATGGGTATTTGCCTAGGGAACCAAGTACTAGGCAGAGCGTTTGGCGGAAAAACATACAAGCTTAAATTTGGACATAGAGGCTCTAACCATCCTGTCATGGATACAACAACAAATCGCATATATATAACATCGCAGAACCATGGATACTCCATTGACCCTGACACTTTAAACAGCCAAGTATTTGTAAGCCACATAAGTATGAACGATGGGACTGTCGAAGGTATCAAACACAAATCCTTACCCGCTCTAAGTATTCAATACCATTCTGAAGCCTCTCCAGGCCCCATAGACAATGAATACATATTTGATGAGTTCGTGGAAATGGTCAGGGAAAACAAGTAGGTTTCATTGTATTAAATACGTAACAGAGAGTACGGAAGGAATAAATAGTGACTAATAAATTAAGCAAAGTTCTAGTGATAGGCTCAGGCCCTATCATAATAGGTCAAGCTGCAGAATTTGATTACGCCGGTACACAAGCTTGTAAATCTCTAAGAGAAGAAGGGATAACTACGGTGTTGGTAAATTCTAACCCTGCAACCATAATGACTGATGAGGACGTGGCCGATCGGGTTTATATTGAGCCATTAACCGTTGAAGTACTAGAACGGATTATTGAAAAAGAGAGTCCCGACGGCTTACTACCTACACTTGGAGGACAAACAGGTCTTAATCTCGCGGTTGAATTAGCAGAGTTGGGAATACTTGATAAATACGAAGTCAAATTGCTCGGGAGCAAAGTATCTACTATAAAAAACGCGGAAGACAGACAACTATTTAGGGATTTACTAACGGATATCGGAGAACCGGTCCCACCAAGTGAAGTAGCGAACACTATTGAAGAAGCACTATCAGCCAAGTCACGTATTGGGCTCCCGCTTGTTGTCAGACCCGCTTACACGCTAGGAGGAACAGGAGGAGGAATTGCAACCACAGAGAACGAATTCCTTGACATAGTAACGGGAGGACTTGACCGAAGCCCGATAAACCAAATTTTAGTCGAAAAGTCAATTGTGGGGTGGAAGGAACTTGAATACGAGGTTATGAGAGACAGTGCCGACAATTGCATCACGATTTGCAACATGGAAAATATCGATCCTATGGGAGTACACACCGGGGACAGTATTGTGGTAGCTCCAAGCCAGACTTTATCAGATAAAGACTATCAAATGCTAAGAACTGCAAGCCTAAAAATCATAAGAACATTGGGAATTGAAGGAGGGTGCAATGTTCAATTCGCATTGTATCCAAGCGACATAGTAGAAGAAACATTACCGAATCATGGAGAACAAGACTCAAAGTATTACGTAATAGAGGTAAACCCTAGGGTTAGTAGAAGTTCCGCTTTAGCTAGTAAAGCCACAGGGTATCCAATTGCGAGAGTAGCCGCCAAAATTGCGATTGGGAAAACACTAGATGAAATCCCCAACGCTATAACCAAAAAAACATTGGCAGCGTTTGAACCCGCATTGGATTATTGCGTTGTTAAGATACCAAGATGGCCATTCGATAAATTCCCAAACGGAGACCGTAGCCTTGGAACACAAATGAAGGCAACGGGAGAAGTGATGGCAATTGATAGGACATTTGAATCAGCTTTCCAAAAAGCGATTCGTTCCTTAGAAATTACAGGGAGATCAATCCTTTGGGAAGATCAAAGTTGGGATACTGAATCCCCAACAATACTGGGATCTTTGCCAATCGGCCCAAACGACGACCGCATTTGGGCTGTACTTGCTGCTCTTAGAAGAAAAGTAAGCCCTGAAGAGCTTTCACGGAGAACTGGGATAGATCCTTGGTTTACCAGAGCTTTTGCAAGAATCACCAGCATGGAACATAAATTATCGACCCACCCCTTAACTAAACCATTGATATGGGAATCAAAAAGATTGGGCTTCCCAGACGATCTTATCGCACAGATCACTAAACGTTCAAAAGAAGAAATCCGAACACTTAGACAGTCCTATGGATTAAAGCCCGTTTATAAGATGGTAGATACATGTGCAGCAGAATTTGAAGCACAGACTCCTTATTTTTACAGTACCTACGAAGAGGAAAATGAAGCAATTCCTGTAAAAGGCCCAAAATCAATAGTCCTTGGAAGTGGCCCTATAAGAATTGGGCAAGGTATAGAATTTGACTACTGCTCAGTTCACGCAGCATGGGCTCTTGAGGAAGAAGGTATCGCTAGCATCATGATAAATTCTAACCCTGAAACGGTATCTACAGATTTTGACACTAGCAACAGGCTATATTTTGAACCTCTTGATGAAGAAAGTGTAAGAGACATCATCGAAAACGAATCAATATTCCCGGAAAGCGACAAAAAAAATACACCTCCCTCAATAGTCCAATTCGGCGGACAGACCGCTATCAATCTTTCCCAAACTTTAGATGAAGCGAATCTTCCCATATTGGGATCAACTGCTAAATCAATCGATACTGCATCAGACAGACATTTATTTGAACAATTTTTAAAAAAGGCAAACATACCCAATCCTCCTGGGGGATCTGTCGAAACAGCACAGGAAGCATTGGAAGTGGCGGATAGCGTCGGATACCCAGTTTTGGTCCGACCAAGTTATGTTCTGGGCGGCAGAGCGATGGAAATTGTCCAAACACCACAAGAATTAAAAAAATACATGGCCAGTGCATTTGATGCTGGGCTTGGTAGAAAGGTATTAATAGATAAGTATTATGAAGGCCGGGAAGTAGAGGTAGATGCGGTATGTGATGGGGAGAACGTCCTAATTCCTGGAATCATGGAACATATTGAACGAGCCGGTGTTCATAGTGGCGATTCAATGGCAGTTTACCCGGAATTCTCCCTTTCGAACCAAGAAGTAAGTAAAGTCGTGGATTACACCACCAGAATTGGAAAAGCCTTACAGGTAAAGGGCCTAATGAATATACAGTATGTCGTCCTTGGAGGTGACGACTATAAGAAGCCTATTAAATCAGTTTCAGACAATGAAACGTCCGAGGTGTATGTAATTGAGGTAAACCCACGATCCAGTAGGACCATACCATTTATATCAAAGGTAACAGGGGTTCCAATGGTGAAATTAGCAGTGAAAGCCATGATGGGTAACAAATTAAGTGATCTTGGATACCAGGGCGGATTGTGGGAAAAACAAGACTTGGTTGGCGTGAAA
Organism: uncultured Dehalococcoidia bacterium; assembly: GCA_964620395.1. GTDB lineage: Bacteria > Chloroflexota > Dehalococcoidia > Lucifugimonadales > UBA826 > CAZUHE01. The sequence continues at coordinate 3,892 of CAZUHE010000059.1, read as the reverse complement.
GCCCCTGTTTTTTCAATGTCAAAATTAACCGGGGTAGACACTTTTCTTGGACCAGAGATGAAATCGACAGGTGAAGTAATGGGAATAGACAAAGATTTCAAATCAGCAACGACAAAAGCTCTTATAGCAGCTGACATTATGTTGCCGCCTGAAGGCACGATACTGTTAAGCATATCCAATGAAGATAAAATCCCATCCACCCCAATGATCCATAATCTCCATCAATGCGGTTATAATTTTTTTGCCACTGAAGGGACCGCCGTAATGATAAGTGAACTTGGGTATCCAGTCGTGGAGGTTCCCAAACGTTTAAACGATAGCCATCCAAACGTGGTGGACGTCATAAATAATGGGACTGTTGACGCCGTTATCAACACTGTAACGAGAGATCGTGATGTGCTCCAAGATGGATTCCACATAAGACGTGCTGCCGCCGACAACAGAATACCGTGTTTTACGTCTTTGGACACCGCAAGATCGGCAGTTGAAAGTTTATTGAATGGGAACAACGGATACAACGTATTAACAATCAAAGAATATCTTAAAAACACCTAGATCATCTTAGAGGATAAAGATGATACCTTTAAAAATTTCGATAGAAAACTTTATGTGTTATCGTGGCAACGTTCCTACGCTTAGTCTTGAATCCATACACGTAGCTTGCTTATCGGGAAATAACGGCCACGGTAAAACAGCTTTACTAGACTCTATAACTTGGGCTCTGTGGGGAAAGTCAAGGGCACGGACCCAAGAGGAATTGATTCATCAAGGACAACGTAATATGCGGGTTGAGCTAGAATTTATGGCTCAAGATCAACGCTACAAGGTTACACGCATCTACGGAAAAACCAATCGAAGTTCCACTGGAAAAACGGAGTTGAATTTATCTGTGTTATTGGGTACGGATTATACCTCCATTATGGGTAATACCATTAGAGATACAGAGTCCCAAATTATCGACATAGTAAAGATGGATTATGAAACATTTATAAGTACCTCTTATCTAATGCAAGGCGACTCAAGTCATTTCACAAAAAGTAAACCCACTGAGCGCAAAAAAATACTTGCGGATGTATTGGAACTAACGTATTACGACAGATTAGAAACTTTAGCTAAGACGAAATCCCGGAACTTGAAAACCAAGATAAACTCTAACAAAGCAATAATAGAAATACGAAGTCAGGATGTAGCTATAAAGGAAAGCATTATAAATGATCTAACAGAGGCGTCCCTATCAATTGAAAAATTAACTCCACAGTTGGAAAAGAAGTCTCAGCAATTAAGTAAATTACACAAACAAGAAATTGAACTCACATCCTTAATAACTGAATCC
>CAZUHE010000059.1:0-2459 GCA_964620395.1 uncultured Dehalococcoidia bacterium | reverse complement strand
ACAAAAAGAGATCAAACAATTGTCCAAAAAATTGAATGAAATCGATTATAACCCTAGAAGACATAATGAAGTCGAAAAGGAAATTGAAGATTTAACGCCGTTTTCTGAATTAGCTGGAAGCTTGTACACAGCAGAAGAAAACTTGCGACACTTAAAAACATCCTTATCCGGCAATATCTGCGCCATCAACAAAATTAATAACAACATCGAAAAATGGCAACTCGAGTTAAATGCAATTACAGAAAAAGTAAAGCTTTATAGTAATACGCAAAACGACATAACCGCTTGCAAACATGAGATCGATCGATTTCAAGAACTATTATCTTCTAACCAATTCATTAGACAAAAAGCAACTTTGGACCTAAAAAATATCGCCACTCTTGAGAATGAAATAGATTTGATGGCTTCTGACGTAAAAACAGCCAGCGAAGAAGCCAATATATATGACGAGCTATCAGCCGCTTTTGGCAAAAATGGTATCCAAGCCTTGATGATCGAAAGAGCCGTGCCTCAAATTCAGGAAACTGCAAATCAACTACTAACTCAGCTTACGGACAATCGTTTATCTGTGAAGCTAGAACTGCACGAAGGACGAATAGACAGACTAACAGGAGTAAGATCTGAAGAATTGTATATAAATATATCTGACGAAATTGGAACTCGCAGCTATGAAACATTTAGCGGGGGCGAAGCCTTCAGAATAGATTTCGCGATCCGCATTGCTCTCTCCAAATTGCTTTCAGCCAGATCGGGAGCACCGCTACCAATATTATTTATAGATGAAGGATTTGGTTCGCAAGACAGTTTTGGTCAAGAACGACTTATAGAAGCAATACAATCCATACAGGGTGAATTCGAAAAAATTATTGTAATTACCCACATCGACCAAATGAAAGAACAATTTGAGGACACAATAGAAGTGGTAAAGACGGACCAAGGGTCCACATTCGTTACAGCTTAAAGTTCTATGTCACTTATATGAGGAGAGACCCTTAATTCAGCATCCGTCAACGACATAATTTCTTCAATAGACCAACCCGGACAGGTTTCCATCAATAACAACCCGTCCTTATCCACTGATATAACAGCCAAATCAGTCACAATTAAATCTACACATGTATTCGCAGTCAGCGGATACGAGCATGTTTGAACAATCTTTGGGCTTCCAGACCTATCAATATGTTCCATACAAACAATAACCTTCTTAGCACCAACTGCTAAATCCATGGCACCACCAACGTTACCTATTCCCCTCTCCGGAATCATCCAATTAGCCAAATCCCCGTACTCCGAAACTTGCAAAGCACCCAATACTGCAACGTCAATATGTCCACCACGAATCATCCCAAAGGCATCAGCGGAGTCAAAAAATGACATCCCAGGAACTTTTTCTAAAAACTGTCCTGAAGCATTGATCAAGTCTTGGTCTTCTTCGCCTTCTTTCGCCATAGGACCATAATTCAATACCCCACTTTCACTATGATAGAAAATCGCACTGCCCTCCGGAACAAATTGAGAACATAATGTCGGAATACCAATACCCAAGTTAACAAAATCGCCATCCTGAAATTCTCTAGCGACTCTCATTGCAATAGCTTCCCTTGGAAGACTTTCCTTAGGCATCACACTGTTCCTTTCTAAACTTTTATGATCCTATCCACAAATATCCCTGGCGTATCTATCCGATACGAATCAATCTCACCAGGACCAACAATATCATCAACTTCCACAATGGAGGTCGCCGCAGCGCTGACCATAACACCGTTAAAATTCCTGGAAGTACCTCTGTATGTTAGGTTTCCATATGTATCAGCAATATGCCCTTTAATTAGAGCAAAATCAGCTGTAAGAGCAGTTTCAAGTACATATTGGCGACCATCGAAAACTCTAACTTCCTTGCCTTGCCCTACCATAGTTCCTACCCCGGTAGGGGTATAAAAAGCGGGGATACCAGCACCGCCTGCTCTGATTCTCTCTGCAAGGGTACCTTGTGGTACAAGCTCAAGATCAACTTCCCCATTTTTATAAGCATTTTCGAAAGAAGTTGGCCTAGAAGGAGATGGAGAGACGGGGTACGATGCGATGACTTTTTTTATTTGCTTGTTATCCACTAATATTCCAATATCGATAGGTCGAACACCTGGGATCGTACCAAATCCTATAACACTGGCTAATCCAGCTGTATTGCTTATTACTGTAAGATTCTTAGACCCATTCTCTCTTAAAGCTTTTATAAGATTTTGCGGAGTTCCTCCTGGTCCCGCAAAACCATCGATCATTATCGTAGCCCCACTGAAAACACCCCCAAGTATTTCTTCAAATGAATCAAATATTTTGTTCAAAGTAAAAACACCTTCCCCAAATACAAGCCCACAAACTAATTATAAATATTCTACTTAAGTTTCACTGAACCGTCAGGTGAAACTCCTGTGATACCTTTGGTCGACTCATAGGCTACT
>CAZUHE010000058.1:0-7191 GCA_964620395.1 uncultured Dehalococcoidia bacterium | reverse complement strand
CTCTATAAGCATTAGATAAAACAGCGAATTTACTAGAGAGACTCTTGAACTAGGATGATCGCTTTGTTACGGCCGTCAGGGCAATAATGCGACTAATAGCCATTTATGGTGATTACCGGGTATTTATGCTAATCCGCCTTTAAACTATTCAAAACAACCTCTACGCTGTATATAATCGACAAATTTATAATATTGTTGTATAATAACCACATAAGATTAATAGTTAATCTCACCTGCCACTCTCTTAGGACGAGCAGGCCCGAAGTCCGTTGTGGAGCATTGTTGGTTATGTCGATCAGACCTTTGTACTAGTCCTTTATCGATATATGGGATAGGTACTGAGAACCATTCGATAAATTTGTTTAAAGGCGTAACTATGGATGATTCAACTAGAACATTTCTTGTGATTGGCGGTTATGGCGGTATAGGTTCAGAAGTCAGCAGGCAATTGTCTGACGTCAAAGCTAATCTGGTGATAGGTGGAAGAAATACTACTGACGGAAATGCTTTAGCGAGCGATATTGGGGCTAAATTCGAGTATGTAGATGCCACCAATGAACGTGACGTTGAAGAGTGTATGAAAGCAGTGATCGACCATTACGGACAAATAGACGGTGTGGTCAATTCCGTTGGATCAATGTTGTTAAAACCCTCTCATGTTACTAGCGAACAAGAATGGTCAGACATATTGAAGACTAACCTTACCTCCGCGTTCATAACAATCAAGACTGCGGTAAAATACATGAGTAATAAAGGCGGCGGTTCGATCGTGTTATCTTCATCGGTTTGCGGTCGGCTAGGTATGCCTAATCATGATGCTGTAGCCGCAGCTAAAGCGGGCATAATTGGACTTACATTATCAAGCGCTGCATCCTACGCAGCGAGAAACATCAGGGTTAATTGCGTAGCTCCCGGCTTAATAGATACCCCACTCACATCTAAGCTGACTAGCAACAAAACCTCGCTAGAAGTTTCTAACAAAATGCACCCGCTAGGTCGTATAGGCAATGCTGAAGACGTGGCATCCGCTATTGTCTGGCTTCTTGACCCCAAAAATAGCTGGTTAACTGGTCAAGTAATCGGTGTAGATGGTGGATTGGGTTCTATGTTGCCTAAATTATCTCGGTGAGTCTCGATTACATCATGAAATTTTATGAAAAAGAGAGGCATGATTTACCTTCAAGATTGGAATGGACGGTTGGGTCTTTGGCTACTCTCGCTAATCCGCCAAGAAGTATCTTCGGCGGATTAGCGGCCGCAAGTTCAGTACATTCGGCTACCGATATAGGAGCAATGGGATTGCACTCAATCTTCATGACGCAGTACTAGAGGGGCGTAGGTTGGTTGGGATAGCCAGAGAGCCAGTGCCGCTACATGAACACCTACAGAGTTTGGGACAAAAAGTCCAAGAAATCCGCAGAGACCTCGGTTGGAACCAACAGAAATTAGCCGACAATGCCGACTTGGACCGCACTGATATTACCGCGGTTGAGCACGGAAAGCAGAACTTAACATTGGGAACAATAGTCAAATTGGCAGATGCGCTTGGAGTCGAATTAGTACAGCTGCTATCCAAAAACGATCGACTCTGACAATTGAGTAACAAAGAGAGAGTAATGACTGCAGAACGAGCGCCCTTCCAGGCGCTAGATTCAATTAGATTGGGAATAAGTTCCTGCCTACTAGGCCAAGAAGTACGTTTTAACGGTGGGCATGTCCGAGACGATTTATTGCTGACGACTATAGGACAACACGTGCAATGGGTTCCGGTTTGCCCTGAAGTCGAGATAGGTATGGGAATACCTAGAGAGAACATACGTCTTGTAGGAGAGTCGGAAGACCCGAGACTGATTGCCCCGAAGTCCGGAACCGACTATACCGAGACAATGAAGACCTGGTCCAAAACTCGCCTTACGGAACTTGAAAGAGACCAACTTCATGGATATGTCTTTAAGAAAGATTCTCCTAGCTGCGGTCTTTTTAGGACTAAAGTTTACAAGGGAGAGGGACCTGCTTCCAGGAACGGACGGGGCTTGTTCGCCTCAGAATTAGTGAAACGATTTCCTTTGTTGCCAGTAGAGGAAGAAGGGCGGTTGCGTGATCCAAAACTCCGGGAAAATTTTATCGGCAAGGTTTTCGCTTATCATCGTTTCCGAGCCCTAATTTCTGATAATCCAAAGGCGAAAGCGAGTGATTTGATTCAATTCCACGCATCGCACAAATTCTCAATAATGGCCCATGACCCCAGGGCACAGAAAACTCTAGGGCAACTTGTGGCGAATTCAGGTCGTGCTGTGCTGCAGGACTTAATTACCGAATACGGTCAACTATTCATGGGAACATTGGGCAAAATCTCTACAAACCGTAAACATGCTAACGTACTCCAGCATATTATGGGCTATTTAAAGAAATTTTTAGAGAGCGATGACAAACTCGAAATGGCAGAAGTGATTGACCAATATCGTCAAGAGTTAATTCCCCTAATAGTGCCTATTACTCTTCTGCGTCATCACTTGAACAGACATCCAGTTCTTGAATGGGTTAAACAACAGACATATCTCAATCCGTATCCTCAGGAACTAATGTTGCGCAATCACGTTTGATAAATAAAACTGAGGCTCCTAACTCAGGACCGCGCGACGACGGTAACAGATGCCGCACTCATTATTCACGGAGATATCTCAACCTACGTTGGAGTACATTGATGCGCCGGATTCAATTAAGAGTAACCACAATCTAGAGGCAATTTATTGTCCAACATCAAATCACTTTCTGCGATTTGATAAATATTTTATCCCGCTGAGGATTTTAGCCACAATTTATTTTCAACACATTTGAGCCTATTGTGAACTTCTGTGTATGCCTATGAACAAAAATCAACTTATTCTTAATCAGTAGGTTCTCGGTTCGGCCCCGAGGCGGGTCACGATGAAATCAGGCACGAAAAAGCCCAGATTATCGAATCTGGGCTTTCTCATTTAACCCCTTGGTATGGTTTTTATTTTCTAAAAATCTCGCCTCTATTTTTGGATTGCTTTTTGCTTAAACGGTTGTAGTAAACCTAAGAGGACTTTGTGATTCTGATTTTGACCAAGATTACTGCTAATACAAAAATAAGCCCCGTAATGCCGAAAATTACGGATAAATAGTCAGTGAATATAAATTCTCGCGACCTATCGCGTGTTAACGATTGCTTTGGTGAATCCGAGTACCAATCGGAGATTCGGTTTAAGTTGGAAGAACGGTTGATTACGTTGTCTACAGGTGTACCGAATTGTTCTATAGTTCCGATAGAAACGGTGAATCTCCCTTGTTGATTGCCATTTACCGTTATGTGGTAAATGCCGCTTTGGGCGGGCTCTTGCATCGATAGTAATCTCAGATAACTCGTTCCTGTAAACGGCTCATCAAAAACTTCTTTTCCTTCTGGGCTTAGCTCGATTGAAGATTTATCCGGTCGTTCTACCTTAAGTGTCGGCAATTGTTCTAGCGGTAATAGCTTTTCCGGCACCAGATTTGGAATTAATAAAGATAAAACTAGTTTATCTCCGGCTTGTAGTTTGCTTCTAAACCCGCGAGAGTCCGATTCATTTTCGAGCTTGCCATATAACGCGAAAGAGATATTACCATTAGGCAGGTAAGGACCTTCTACTGGGAGAAGTTGTGTGTTCTCGATGAATATCGGATCATGGGCATACCCTGGCGTAATGTTCAGAATTCCAAACAGTGTGATAGTCGTAAAGAAGACGACAATCACCGCAGTTGCTTGATGAACGTAGAACCCCAGGAATCCCGTTTTATTTTCGCGCAAATCTCTATTCCCAAATAGTTGGCTCTCGATTTTTGGGCCGCTTCTTCTATGACATTGGACGTTATATGAGCATAGATACCTTTAGTGACAGCAACACTCGCTTGGCCCATTTTCTTGGAGATGACACCCATCACGACTACAGCTTCTTTAGCGGCGGTGGCGTAGCTGTAAGACGTTGAGTGAGGCATACCAACTTCCTTCACCATCCTTTTAAACGCTTTAGTGATTAGATCCGGGTCTATGCTGTGCCATCAGTTTGGCTGAATACATTTCCTGAGTTCACTTACGCATCTTCTAACTCATTCCGCTGGCCTATTTGGGTTCCCTAGATCTTCGGCAACAGCTCTTCCGGTGACATTGTCATCGTTATGATGCTAAACATAAAACTCAATCACGCCTTTGATACGAGAATCATCCAACGACTGACCTGACGGCTAATTACGCCTCTAGTTGGTAAATCTCTTAACCCGAGTCCATGTCTCTAGTGATCTCATCCTCAGAATTAAAATTCCTTTTAATGGATTGAAACCCTGACAAGGCGATGAGCCTTGAAGACGCATGGTCTACGATGGGCTCTGGATAATCAGTCCCTAACCTGAGTCCAGCATGTTCCAAGGTCTCCGTCGGTGCCAACCAAGGCTTGTGCACCCAAACGTCTGGTAAGCTAGCTAACTCTGGCACCCACCGACGGACATAAGCCCCTTTCGGGTCAAATTTTTCACCTTGGGCAACCGGGTTAAAGATTCGAAAATAAGGAGCTGAGTATGCTCCGGATCCTGCTACCCATTGCCAGCCCATTGTATTACTAGCTAAATCTGCGTCTACTAATTTCTCCCAGAACCATCTAGAGCCTTCCTGCCAAGGCAACATCAGGTCTTTTATCAAGAACGAAGCCACAACCATCCGGACCCGGTTGTGGATCCAACCCACCGACAATAATTGACGCATTCCAGCATCCACAAAGGGATATCCAGTACGACCGCATTGCCAGGCTTGCAGATCTGTAAGGTCGCTTCGCCAGGGGAAACGAATGAATTCCCTACGCATCGGTTCAGTCGCCGTATCAGGAAAGTGGTATAAGGCATACTTAGCGAATTCCCTCCACACTAGTTCGGTTAAGAATTTTTCTGAATACTCGCCTGTGCGGTCATGCTCCGAAACAATTTTCCATAACATCCGCGTACTGATTTCCCCGAAGTTAAGATGAGGCGAAAGCAAAGATGTCCCAGAAAGGTCAGGGCGGTCTCTCTGATACGAGTAAAACTCCAGACCATCGTCGAGGAATTTGGTTAGCGTCTGTAACGCTCCTTTTTCTCCTGGCTCCCATTTGGCGGAAAATAATGGCAGAGCCTGTTTCTCCTTACAAAATTCCAGGTCCTCTAAAGTCAGAGAGGTTGGCCAAATATCTGGAGGCAGTATGCCATTCGGAGACTTCAGTGGAAGTATGGGGTTTCCTAGAGACTGTAGTTTGCGCCGGTACGCGGCGAACACTTTATATGGAGAACCGTCGTCTTTCGCGATGCTGGCAATATCGAACAGACTCGAAGAATCAAACGTTTCAGTGGCTATACCATTCTCAGTTAAGGCCTTTTGAACCTGACGTTCCAATTCTAGGGATTTCGGCTCACAACCCGTCTGCCAGAACACCGAGGTGGCGCCTGACTCTTTGGCGAGAGAGCACAGAGTTTTATCGGTCGGTCCACGCCTCAATACTAACTTAGAATTCAGATTACGAAGCGAACAGTCGAAGGCCGAAAGAGAACGTTCTAGCCACCATTTGGCTGCTGACCCCGGACTCCAATCGCCTTCGTCTTCCGGTGCCCATACATAAACTGGGATCACTGGGCCACCTCGGGCTGCAGCTGTATATAACGCTGGGTGGTCCGTGACTCTCAGGTCCCGGCGCAGCCAGACCAGAGTTGGCTTAACCTCCATCAGCGCCGGGACTTATTTTCGTTGTGTATGTGTGACATTAACTTCGAGAATCCCTAATTGCAGTTTCTTGCATCCTTGGGGCAACCTTCGACACTCCGCGGACGGTGCATAGTTGAGCCGTTCCGTCGGCTGATCCAAGCACCACAGGGATATCGGTGTGATTTTGCAGTATCTTCAATGTGTAGCCCTTTATTCGGTCGATTAATCCAGGACGAGCTGCACTTTCAGGTATGACGATCAGGTCTGCTTTCTCCTGTTCGGCCCATTCAGCTAGCTGCCTGAAACCATGTCCAGTAGGCAGTATCGCACCTCCTCGCACTCCATTTGAGTCCAAATCATCCAACTGGCGTGCCAGATAAGCACGGCCAGCCATATTCAATTCCTTTTTGCCCAGCGCTCGGTCCCAATCACGCTCATACACTTCAGACGGATAAGGAGAGACCAAATAGGACGCGGCCGAAAGATCGTATAGCAGAACAGACGCTGACTTCTTTGCAGCAAACTCAGCTATGTTCTCTCTGAGTGACGCCAATTCTGGTCTCTGTCCATCATCTGACAATACGAGAACTTTATTCACTGGGAAAGGGATTTCGTCCGACAAACGCTCGAATGACATCTCACCAGCTGGTCCATGTTGACGCCTGACCCTCTCCAGGTGAGCTACGACATGGTCTACAACTCTTTCGTCGGTAGATACAAATCCACGGAACTCCTTGCCCGGAGTACTAACACCTCCTTCACCAAACATTTCAGTCGACGTTTCCCACCCTACGAACACGATCGGGTTAGGTCTAGGCATAACTAGGTACCATTGGTTTTCGAATTTGCTAACGTCATAGGAAAGATCTATCCATTGTTCTGTGATCAGTTTTTCATCTGGGTCTGGACTGCCGTGACCGAAGGCGACTGTACGTACTCCAGCATTATTCAACCTCTGATATCTTTCCAATTCTATAGTCAGCTTTTCTGGTCGTTGGAACCCAACGTATATTATTGGATTATTTCCTGCCCTAAGAGCTTCCCGTTCAATTTCTCGGGATATGTGAAGCATTTCCATGCCAGAGTTTACGAACTTGAAGCCTTCCAGTGGTTGGCCTCCGCCTCTTACTTCAGCGTCTAATCTCTGAATGAAGCCCTCGACTCCGGTATGGTCACGATCAGATACGTCTTCCGGTAGGATGGTCCATTTCATAATTGCATTAACTCCGTTCTTTAAGTCGTTTTTAAGTAGTCGCAGTTCTCTTAGCCAAACATCAGCTTTACAGCGCTCCAATGCAAGCGGATTTCAATGTGATGCAAACCGAACAATCGGCCCAACATTCCGGATTTTGCTCTCCTGCCTAACAAAGCTGCTTGTCTGCCTCTATATGAAACGCTCAGCGTGAGACCGATGCGGTAGAGATAAAGCGCGAAAAGTGTTGCTCTTTTAAAGCGGGAGTAAAGGC
>CAZUHE010000057.1:0-7368 GCA_964620395.1 uncultured Dehalococcoidia bacterium | reverse complement strand
ACTGGCTGGATTTAACACAGGAACAGACTTTAGAACCTGATATCCCAATATGCGATCCACATCACCACTTATGGGACAGACGGTTTACAAAGTCTTCAGCAACTCAGATTCCTTATCCCAAATATCTATTAGAAGATTTTCTGGCAGATATTGGGAGTGGACATAACGTTAGATCTAGTGTTTTTGTAGAAGCCGACGCAATGTATGCCGCATCAGGCCCTGAAGAATTGCAGTCAGTTGGGGAAGTTGAATTCGTTCAGGGAGCCGCAGCCGCAAGCGCAAGTGGTATTTACGGGGAAAGTCGCGTAGCAGCAGCAATAATAGGATACGCGAATCTAAAACTCGGCGATAATGTCAGGGCAGTCCTAGAAAATTTACAGGCTGCAAGCCCTAACCGGTTTCGAGGAATTAGGCATAGGGTTGCATGGGACCCTGATCCTCTGTTTTCCCGCCATCCGGCTCCAAATGAGAAGTCTTCGTTTCGCAATGAAGGAAACGAACTCAATCTAGATGAATTTCGGCGAGGAGCTTCCGTACTAGCAAAAATGGGGCTTATTTTTGACGGATTAGTTTACCATCCTCAACTACACGATATGGCAAAATTCGCACGAGAGTTATCAGACCTTCCCATAGTGCTTAACCACATTGGTGGTCTCATCAGGATTGGAGGTTATGCAAACAACGACGCAGAAGTGTTCCCTGCTTGGAAGGAAGGCATCTCTGCAGTAGCAGAGTGCCCGAACGTTGTTATCAAATTAGGTGGCATGGGGATGCCTATTGTTGGATTTGATTGGCACGAAAGGGAGAAGCCAATAGGATCACAAGAACTGGCCAACGATATGGGACCGTATATTGAACACTGCATCAATGAATTTGGGCCTCAGAGATGCATGTTCGAGAGTAATTTCCCAGTTGATAAGGTTTCATACTCCTACAACATCATGTACAACGCTTTTAAATTGCTGACCAAAGGCTTTAGGGATGAAGACCGAAAAGCCATGCTACACGACAATGCCGTAACCATTTATAAAATTTAGACGCAAAAAATTAAACGATCGTACAAGGGATATTTGATCGAATGCCACCTAGAGGTGGGATTAAATTGGCAGGGACGAATCCGGTTATCGAGGTTCTCGAGGTCTTGCTTCGTTTACCTTGAGATCACGACCCATGAAATCGTTTCCATCCAAGGCCTGTATTGCTTCCTTGGCTTGGTCATCATCAGACATCTCAACAAAGCCAAAGCCTTTTGATCTGCCAGTATCTCTATCTGTTATAACACGTACTGCTGTAACCTCTCCGTGTCTTCCAAAGAGATCTCTGAGATCATCTTCACTAGTGCCATAAGCGATATTTCCACAATAGATATTCACGCGACTACTTCCTAACTCCTAACTTAAGGATCCATAAATGAACCCAATATAAATAAAACGGGTTCAATTTTACCACATGACTCACAAATTAACCTACAAAATCAATTAATAAGGCTATAACAGCCGATTTTCGTTCCTACGGATATCTTAAACATGAAAAATATTGCCTGTTTAAAAATGTTGTTGGTCGCAAATCCAACCACAAAAAACAATCCTTTCCCAAATAAAGATGCTTTAGAAAAACCGCCTCACCGTTGGCACTTGGCTGGTTTGACTATTCGAAATATACGTCTCCAGATTGCCCGCCAGTCTTGCTGTGCAATTGAGTTCCTATTTTCATACCACGATCCACTGATTTACACATGTCATATATAGTTAGAGCAGCTATCATCGATGCGTTTAGGGCTTCCATTTCTACTCCAGTTTTTCCTGTGCACCTCGCTGTCGCAATAATAGAAATGAGACATTCTTCTTCATCAATGTCAAAATCTATAGTTACTTGCGTTAAGGATATTGGGTGGCATAGAGGAATAAGCCGTGATGTTTCTTTTGCACCCATTACTCCGGCTATCCTCGCAACGGCTAAAACATCACCTTTTTCAAAATTGTTTTTCTTTATCAACTCCAGCGTTTCTCTCTTCATTCTCACGAAACCCTTTGCTGTAGCCTCTCTTTCTGTGTCTGGTTTACTCCCAACATTTACCATTCTGGCTTCACCCGCTGAATTAATATGGGTAAGATCAACGGTTTGCTCTTTGAGATGTTCTGACAAGCCCCCCTCCTCATTTATATCCTTTTTTTTTTGACTTGTGACCGATGTGGCTGCGCCATGAGCCAGCCTATCCGCTCTTTCGTTAAGGGGGTCTCCTGAGTGGCCTTTCACCCATTTCCACTTCACTTTCCTTCCAACCATTTGCCTATCAAGTAAATCCCATAAATCCTTATTTTTGTTTCTCTTCCAGTTTTTCACCATAGTGTTGATCACGTAAGTTGAATCTGAATAGATAATAATCTCCGACTCTTGTGAGATTTTCTTCAGAGCCTCAATCACAGCAGTCACTTCCATCCTATTATTGGTCGTATCTGCCTCTTTGCCACTCAACTCCGTTGAAATATCATCTTCTATTATCACAGCGCCCCAACCTCCCGGCCCTGGATTTCCCAGGCAAGCTCCATCTGTATAAACATGTATCATTGATATTTCACCCAATTATCCACCAATGTGATACATCTCCACTTTTTCGGTCGGTTTGGTCATTTTTGTTCTTAATTCTGAATAACGATCCTTTCTCTTATTCCAGACCCCAATCAAGATATTGCGAAGATCGTCATTTGTTCCTCCCTCCCTGATAGGACCTCTCAGGTCAGTGCCTTTCTCTCCAAATAGACAAGTAACAACCATACCTTCAGGGGTCAATCTTAACCGTGTGCAATCACCACAAAATGGTTGTGACACCGAAGATATGACGCCAAACTCACCCTTTCCGTCTTTGTAGCGATATTTCTTAGCCACTTCTCCCCTGTAGGAAGGGACATCTTTTTCCACAGGAAACACCTCTGAAATCATATCAACGATATCTTTTGAGGATACAACCTCATCTAACTTCCACCCATTCAAGGTACCTACATCCATATACTCTATGAATCTTGGTATATATCCTTTTTCTCTACACCACCGGGCAAGATCGATCAGTGTGTGGTCGTTAACGCCTTTTTTTACAACAGAATTAATCTTTATGGGGCTAAAACCTTCTTCAGAAGCCGCAGATATTCCATCCAGTACCTTTGCTGTGCCAAACCCTCTGCCATTCATTTCCTGAAAAATTTTTTCATCCAATGAATCTAAACTGACCGTTATACGTTTAAGGCCCGCTTTCCTTAGTTTTTTTACAAACCCTTTCAAAAGATAGGCATTTGTTGTCATCGCCAGATCTTTAACGCCCTCAAGCTCCGATATCATGGCGATCAATTTATCCACATCCTGACGTACAAGAGGTTCTCCGCCCGTTATTCTCACTTTTTCGACTCCCAATTCAACGAGAATTGATGTAATTCTTACTATTTCCTCAAAAGTAAGCAGATTTTCACGTGAAATAAACTTATACCTCTCACCGTATACTTCAGCCGGCATACAGTAAGGACATCTAAAATTACACCTATCCGTAACAGATATGCGCAGATCTTTTAGTGGCCGGCCATAGCTGTCATCAATAGCTTTCGACATGTTTACAACCTGTGACCACCTTAAAGTTTTGAAATATATTCTAGTGCCATTCTAACTGCATGTCCTCGATGACTAATTTTATCTTTTTCTTTCGAAGGTATTTCAGCTAGCGTTTTATTCAATGGGCCGTAAAAGAATATAGGATCATAACCAAACCCATTGTTACCAGAGGGGACACGGACTATCCTTCCTTCTATTTTACCTTCAAAGGTTATAGTCCTATCCTTGGGGGTCCATACAGCGACCACACATCGGAATCTGGCAGCAAGCTGATGGTCGGGAATTTTTTCAAGATTTTTCAACAACAATTCGTTTCGGTCAAGATCAGTGAGGCCCTCTCCACCATATCGCGCAGAGTAGACACCAGGGGCGCCACCTAACGCATCTACTTCGATTCCTGAGTCGTCCGCAATTGTAGGAATTCCTCCCAGTTCTCCATAGCCCTTTGCCTTAAGGATTGCATTTTCAGTGAAAGTTATGCCTGTTTCCTCAATTTCTTCCTTAATTGACAAATCGTCTAAGGAAACAGGCATAACTTCAAGAGGACGTAAAAGCTCTACTAGCTCTTTCATTTTGCTTTTATTTCTCGTTGCAACAAGAATTTTTTTTATCACTGTATTAGGTTGCTCTCTTCCTCAAACAATTCGTTCTTTTAACCAGTATCCACATTATACGATTTATCGTGACTGAATTATCGTGCTCCTAATATGTCCCATTACACCTTCACTGCTGTATAATCGGGCAACGTTGATGAGGGATTCTATCCCTTTACCAACATAAAAATTAGCCGGAGGTTCAGTAACATGCACTTGCTAGAAGTATCAAGTCCCGTAGCCACACAACGAGGAATGTTAAATGTATTAAAACCTAACGACCGCCCTTCTTCCTTGGACGGTTTGACCGTTGGGCTTTTATGGAGTGGTACCCATGGTGGAGATTTAGCACTAAATCGTGCTGGTGAGATGATCCAAGAAAGGTACAAAAATGTAAGTGTCAATTTTTATACGGGGGGAAATTATCCCTCGCCGCCTCCAATTGTTAAACAGGCCGCGGAGGAGTGTGACGTCATTATTGGCGCCACCGGTGATTGAGGGACCTGCGCGTCGTGGATGTGCCACGACATGGTAGAAATAGAGAAAATGGGTAAGCCCGCGGTCCCGATAATATCGGGACGGTTCAAAGACGATGCAATTGCCAGTAGCAGAACTTTCGGTATGCCTGACTTACAATTTGTCATAGTTCCCCGTATCTACAGAAATCTGGCTGATGACTTATGTGTGTCTCAAACTGAGGAAGCTATTGATGACCTGATTGAATGCCTGACTTCCAACTCTTCTTCTTCTTCTAAGAACAGCGACTCTGACGAAACTCTCCGCTTTGAAGGCGAAGATTTATATGATGCCGTATTGAAGATGAACGAAGCTTTCACAAGAGAAGATTGGTCCGATGCCTTACCCATCTATCCCCCAACTCAGGCTGCCGTTGAAAGCCTGATAAAAGGGACCAGCCTCAACTCGGGTGATGTAGTCTGTGATATGCCGCCTGGATTTGGGTTGGCTACGGTTGAAAAAATTGCTATTAATGCCGCTATGGCTGGTGCGAAACCAGAACACATGCCCATTATTATTGCGGGAGTTAAATGTCTGTCTGAAATGGGTGGCCACGGAGGGAAATCCCTGCTAATGTCAACCAGCCCTCAGGCTCCCATGCTAGTTGTCAACGGCCCGATAGCTAAAGAAGTAGGTTTGAACCCAAGATCTGCCCTCGGGCCAGGTAGGGATAATGAAATTAATATCATAATAGGTAGGGCTTTCTACTTATGCCTAAAGAATATTGGAATGTGGTATCCAAATAAAATGGATATGGACACTATAGGGACAACACGAAAATTTGTTCTTTGTGTTGCTGAAAACGAGGATATGAGCCCCTGGCCTTCTTTTGCTGAGGATCAAGGTTTCTCTTCAACGGACAGCACCGTATCTATATTCATCACAGACGGGGAGCTGGATGTTCAGGACCAAGGGAACACTTCTGCTGAGGATTTGTTGAAAACACTGGCATACGGAATAACTTTCGGCAACAGAGGAGTTCAAAGTGAGAAAGGGGGAACACACAGACTAATTTTTATGCCCCCTGATGTAGCAGGCCCTGTTGGTGATGCCGGCTATTCCAAGAAAGATGCACAAGAGTTTATCCATAAACATTCAAACGGTAGCCTTGGTAAGATGATCCAGTATATGCCTGTGAATGATGCCCGGGTCCACGACGAATGGCAATGGGTGAAAGAGAAGACCGAAGAAGAACGATTGAATATTCAGGTACCGCTTATGGACGACCCTGAAGACTGTCAGATTGTTGTTCTCGGTGCTGACCGTGCGAAGACCGCTGTTTTTCCAGCTGATCGAGCAACAACAGTGCACATAGACCCATACCGTTAAAATTAATTGGGGGGACTACCAAATCCCCCCAACCGATCTCCCCACGTAACCCTCTATAAGGCTTCTTTTCTGGCTTTTTCCGCAAACACTTCCGCAAAGTATGAACAAAGACCGGTGTACTGTTCCGGATCCAACAGATCAGCTATCTGCTCTTCGTTTAAAATATTTACTACTTCTGGTTCTTCCGCCAGGGTTTCAGTAAAAGGCCTTGCTTGATTAACTGATTTTTGTGCGGCTTCATAAACGGCATCATGTGCTTTCTGCCTCCCTATTTTCTTTCCCAACTCCAACATAACCCTTTCCGACATTATTAAACCGCCACTTAGGTCTAAGTTTTTTCTCATCCGGTCCGGAAAAACCTGTATATTGCTAAAAAGTTCGTTGAGTAGGATCAATATGTTACCTACCAGCTGACAAGAACCGTAAAGTGCCCTAGTACTCATCGATTCCAATGCCGAGTCTGCTTCATGTTCTGTTTGCATTGACTCAAGAGATAAAGATACTAACGTCCTCACTTCCGCCGCCGACGCTACTATTTGATTAGATCTTTTGGGGTTTCTTTTCTGAGGCATCGTTGAAGACCCTACACTACCTTCCGATATAGGTTCCTCTAATTCTCCAAATTCTTGTTTCATCATCGTATAAACTTCTCTTGCCATTTTCGATGAGGTCGCCGATATCAATCCCAGTATCGTCACGTATTCCGTTATGTGATCACCTATCACTCTAGAGGGCATCGACATAGATCCCATGCCAAGGATCTCAGCCATTAGATTTTGAGTCTCTATTCCTTCCTTTCCCACAGATGCCATTGTTCCAGCTCCTCCCCCAAGCATTGTCACAAAAACCCTTTCTTCACATCCTTTGAGTCTATTTAAATGCCTCGAAAGTTCGTCTATCCAAACAGCCACTTTGTACCCAAAAGTTGCCGGGACTGCGTGTTGTCCATGTGTTCTCCCGGGGAGAGCGTAACCTTTCGTCCTATCTGCTAATTCTGCCAATGTAAGCAATAGTTGTTTTAGTTGTTTTATGTAAAAGTCATGACACTGTTTGACCAGTAGAAGCTTACCCGTCTGGGTTATATTTTGTGTTGTTGCTCCCCAATGAATATAGCCACCGGCTTTTTCGCCACAGACCCTATCTAATTCCCATATTAAAGGGACTAGAGGGTGTCCCGTTTTTAACAATCCTTCGTGTACAGCGTCCATATTGATATTCTCAATCTGGGCTTTCTTTGTAATGATTTCTGCCGCCCATTCAGGGATAACTCCGATTTTCGCCTGCGCTTTTGCCAAGGCTACTTCCACATCTAAATATGACTGGAATACGGACC
>CAZUHE010000056.1:0-7387 GCA_964620395.1 uncultured Dehalococcoidia bacterium | reverse complement strand
CTGAATAAACACTACAGATTCAGGTTTCTTAAAACTGGACAATCTTGATCGGCAGTATTTGATTATATCCTTCTCACCAACCTCAGAACCTATTTTCAATACTATAAGCGCTCTTACTCTTTCGCCCCAATCAGGATCCTCGACTCCTATGATAGCGGCTTCATCAATTAAAGGGTGCGAATGAAGAACTTGTTCTACCTCTTCAGGAGATATCATCTCTCCTCCCCTTTTTATGAAATCTTTGGCTCTACCTGAAAGAAATATATATCCGTCTTCATCACAGTATCCAAGATCTCCAGTATAGAGCCATCCATCTCTTAAAGTTTGACTAGTTGCTTCCTTTTGATTCCAATATCCCTTCATCAATCTAGGGCCGCGAGCTACAATTTCTCCAATCTCATTAACACCAACTTTTTTTCCGTTTTCGTCAACAATGTTCACTTCTACGTCTACAAGAGGTTTCCCTATAGAAGTAAGTCTTTTTAACTTCATCTCTATTTGCTGCTCATCTCCTTCCAAGACATGATCCTCTGGCGGTAACATTGTTATGGTCGCTGCTGTCTCAGTTTGCCCGAATGCATTAATGAAAAAAGTGTCTGGGAATTCTTTTATCGCTCTCCGTATCACTTCCAAAGGCATCGGCGCGGCACCGTAAGTTATTACTTGAAGACTGGAAAGATCTCGTTTGGAAAAGTCCTCGTGATCCAACAACATTTTTAACATAGTGGGCACCATCATGGCGCGGGTCGCTTGTTCTTTCTCAACGAGTTGCATCCATTCTGAGGGTTCAAATTGCTTTTGAATTACTAATGTTCTACCGCCATAAATTGCAGCCATAACAGCCTGAACTCCGGCTATATGATAAAGAGGAACACTTAGAATATTTTTTTCTTCAACATCCAATTCAGGAGGGCTCACATTGCTCAAAATATATGACGTAAAGCTTTCATGACTCAACATAACTGCTTTAGGAAAACCCGTGGTCCCAGCAGTGAACATCAACATTGTTAAATCATCACCTTGATTTACGGGATACAAATCCTCACTTGAACTCGTTGAAAGTAATTCCTCATACTCAACCCAACCTTCACGAATTCCATCTAGCAAAATCAGATTAACTTCATCAAAGGGAGCATGCAGTGCTCCCTCTATCATATCGGCATACCGTTCTCCGGAAAGAATAACTTTAGGTTTACAGTCTTTCAACATATACCTTGTTTCTTCAGCCGTTGAACGAAAATTTATTGGAACATATATCGCATCTATACTCGCCGCCGCAAAATAAGCCTCAATTTGCGCATTACAATTCACTTGTATGGAAGCCACACGATCCCCCGACCCTATTCCAGAAACCACCAATGCGTTCGCAAGCTTCTTCACTCTTTCCTGTAACTGTGTGTATGTAATCCTTTCGTTTTCAAACACAATCGCCTCTCTGTCGGGGACAATGAGGGATGTAATATTAAGTAATTCAAGGGTATTCATAGAAAAACAACTCCATCAAGCAAAATGCAAAGAGTAATTTAACATCAACTGAAGGTTATAGCGAGCAATACAATGAAAGAATTAATTTATAGTGAGGCTTTATATAGATATGTTGAATTAATAAATCCAGTTTTTTTCACCCAAGCTATCTAAAACTAACCCTTAAACCATTGATTCTAGGCGCGTAAATTGAAACAACACATGGTAATTTGCTAATATGTAACCAAGGTCCTTTCAATTTTGCAGGAGATATTAACCTTGGATGCTGAAGACACAACTAAGCTTCTAAATGCTGTCGGCGAGTTCACCAGCAACCTGAGAGAGAAGGAAAGAAATCCTGGAGCTGTCAGAGAATTAAATAAATTTGTTAACCATTTTCAGGGATCAACGCTGCTTACTTCCATAACGCCGTCACAGATTGGGACCTATGCAACCATGGTTGGTAAAAATGGCTCATCTGATGAAACACTTGAAGGTTTACAGGTCGTCAGAAAATTTCTTGCTTTTGCATTTAAGAGCGAAAAAACAGAGATGAATCTGGCCACTCATTTTCGTATCAGGAAGACTAAAACTAGTAATGCCTCAAACAACGACTTTGTCTCATCTGTGAACAATCAAGATATGACTAAGGAAGGATATGACCAACTAGTTGACGAAAAAGAGACCCTCGAGACAAATAGATCCACTTTGAGCGATACGATCCAAAAAGCTGCCGCGGATGGAGATGTGAGAGAAAACGCCCCGTTAGAAGCAGCCAGAGAACAGCAAGGAAGGGAAGAAGCAAGGATTAAGGAAATAGAGTTGATGCTTAGAAGCGCAACAGTCGTGGACGGATCTGGGAAAGGTTCTAAGAAAGCTCGTGTTGGCGTGATGATACAGGTAGAAGAGGTGGACAGAAAGAAAAAAATTAAATACACCCTAGTAAGCCCTTCAGAAGCAAATCCCAATGAGGGCAAAATATCAGATGCCTCACCGCTCGGTAAAGCTTTCTTGGGTAAGAGAGTAGGGCAAAAAGCAATCGCTGAAACCCCCAAAGGTAAAACGACCTTTAGGATTGTCAGCATTTACTAGGATAAATTCTAAATATTCACTTATCATATTTAGCTAGAATACCTAGCAACGATCCCTCAACCTTAAGCAAGATATGCATGGATTTTTGAAATGACTATCCAAGGTTTCAGATGTTATGCTCAATCCCCTACCCTATCTTAATGTAGAGACCATTTATGTCCAATAAAGTAGTCGACTCTGCTACAAGCGAAATAGCTCATGAGCTAAAAAACCAAATTTCAGGAGAAATTAGGTTCGATGATATGTCGCGTGCACTTTGGAGCACGGACGCTAGCATTTATCAAATCAAGCCCCTGGGTGTAGTTCTACCTAAATCGACGGAAGATGTAATTGCGGTTATGCAGACGGCAGGTAAGCATGGAATCCCAATCTTACCTAGAGGAGGAGGCACTAGCCTCGCAGGCCAGACCGTTGCAGAAGCAATCGTCATAGACTTTTCAAAATATATGAGAAATGTTGTGCAACTCAATGAAGAGGAAAAGTGGGTAAAAGCTCAACCAGGAATAATACTTGATGAGTTAAACCAACAAATATCAACCAGTGGACTTATGTTTGCTCCAGACCCAAGTACAAGTAACCGAGGAAATATTGGTGGTGCTCTTGGTAACAACTCCTGTGGGGCCCATTCAATTATGTGGGGTAAAACAGTCGACAACGTAGTTGATATGGATGTTGTTCTATCAAATGGTGATACAGCAAATTTCGGACCGATAGACGGCAATACGCTTGAAACAAAAATGCGACACAACACTCTTGAAGGTAGTATCTATCGC
Source organism: uncultured Dehalococcoidia bacterium (assembly GCA_964620395.1). Taxonomy (GTDB): domain Bacteria; phylum Chloroflexota; class Dehalococcoidia; order Lucifugimonadales; family UBA826; genus CAZUHE01. The sequence continues at coordinate 4,058 of CAZUHE010000056.1, read as the reverse complement.
AATTTATTTGAGATCGGAGAAAAAAACAGGGGGGAGATACTCAGTCAATACCCATCTATACAAAGACGGGTTTCAGGCTATAACTTGGATGAATTTGTAGGTGGCAACAATTTCAACATGGCTCGATTCGCCGTAGGGTCAGAAGGTACATTAGTGACCATATCAGAGGCAAAGCTTAGGCTAGTCCCAATCCCTAAAGTGAAAGGATTAGCAGTTCTTCATTGCAACGAATTAATTGAGTCAATGGAAGCTACTGTAGCATCTTTAGAACTTGACCCCGCAGCCGTTGAATTAATTGGTAGCATGATTATAAGACAAGCTAAATCAAATTTAGCTTACTCAAGAATAACTGATTTTATTGAAGGGGACCCCGAGGCATTACTGGTAATAGAATTGGTGGCCCAAACAGAGACGGAACTAAAAAGTAAATTTAACGATTTAAAAAACCGAATAAGAAAAGGTGGCTGGGGGTATGCTCTGGTTGAAATGACTGACCTAAAAGAGCAACAAAAAGTCTGGGATGTAAGAAAAGCAGGTTTAGGTTTGATGATGAACGTTCCTGGAGAAGCAAAACCTTTACCATTCGTTGAAGACACAGCAGTCTCCCCGGAAAAACTTCCAGAATTCGTGCGTAGATTTGACCAAATTGTAAGAAATAATGGTACCGAAGCTGGTTATTATGGCCATGCCAGTGTTGGTTGCCTTCACATACGCCCCCTCATAAACCTCAAATCCAAAAGTGGCATCACCAGAATGGTGAATATATCCGATGAAATTAGCGACCTAGTATTGGAGTTTGGAGGATCATTAAGTGGGGAACATGGGGATGGGCTTGTGAGGAGTGGGTACAACAAAAAAATGTTCGGAGATCAAATTTACGGAGCTTTTCGAGAAGTAAAGAAAACTTTTGATCCCAGTGGAATAATGAATCCAGGGAAAATAGTAGACTCCCCACCCATGACAACAAATTTGCGATTTGGTGAAAATTACAAAACAGACGAATTTGCGACTGGGTTCTCCTATACCAATGAGGGTGGATTTGCATCCGCAGTTGAGATGTGCAATGGACAGGGAGCGTGCAGAAAAATAACGAGTGGCACGATGTGCCCATCTTATATGGCTACACGTGACGAAGAACACTCAACACGCGGTAGAGCTAATGCTCTACGAGCAGCTATCGCAGGACATCTACCAAAGAATTCCCTAACAAGTAGTCGTATGTATGATGTCATGGATCTGTGCCTTGAATGCAAAGCTTGCAAGTCGGAATGCCCTTCAAATGTCGACATGGCAAAATTGAAATATGAATTTCTAGGCCTCTACCACAAAACCAATGGTTTCAAATTAAATAACAGATTTTTCTCGAATGTATCTTTGTTAAGCCAAGTAGGCACATTTTTCGCCCCCGTAACAAATTGGTTGTTAAATACCTCAACAACTAAAATGTTATTGGAAAAATTTATAGGAATAGACAAGCGTCGAAATTTACCCAACTTCGCCTCCCAGACTTTGAGGCAATGGTTCAACAGTAGAAATAGTCACGTTCAAACTCAGGGAACCAAAGGAAAAGTTATCCTGTTTCCTGATACAACAACAAATTACAACCACCCAGATATAGGCATTGCTACCGTCAAGGTACTGGAAAAACTTGGATACGAAGTAATCATACCTGACGCAAAGTGCTGTGGAAGACCAATGCTTTCCAACGGCATGATAGACGGAGCAAAAAGCAATATACAATCGAATGTGGACATCATTTATCCATATGTGGAAGACGGAAGCAAACTTGTAGGAATAGAGCCAAGCTGCGTCCTTGGATTCATGGACGATTTTAAAGACTTGACCAATGATCAAAATAAAATAGATTTAATATCTCAAAACACCATGCTTATAGAACAATTCTTATTGTCCCACGTAAGCAAATATGGAAAGATACAATTCTCAAACCCTCCCAAATCTGCCACAGCAATATTTCACGGTCACTGCCACCAAAAATCTTTAGTTGGAACAACTTCCGCCATGGATGTTCTGAATATGATACCCGGGTTGGACTCACAGGAAATAGATTCAGGTTGCTGTGGTATGGCCGGTTCATTTGGATACTATAAAAAACACTATGATGTTTCTATGCAAATAGGTGAAAGAAATTTGTTCCCATCGATAAGAGATGTGGATCCCGAAGCTGTTATTGTAAGTGAGGGGGTATCTTGTCGGGAACAAATTGAAGAAGGTACAGGTCGAAAAGCCAAACACCTCGTAGAGCTACTAGCAGAATATTTATAATCTCAAGGCAGAGGTTTTATATAGGCCCTTGTCTAGGAACTATCCTGTCAATATTAACAGCTCTACCAGCCCTAGTTAATCTTACCTTTACCTGTTCCCCTATCATTAAATTGTCAAATGTAAATCCATCCACCTCTACTCGAGCAGATGCCACAGAAATAACATACCTGTCTTTTTCATCCAGATACTCCTTCCCTTCCAACAACCCTTCGGCATATCTATAAGGGGGAAACGCGTCAAAAATGTCGTATACAAAACCAGAAATATATCTGGTGGCATTTTTCAAAATCAACATAAGTTTCTAAGTCCACCTTCATTCATACGAACCCTATAACATTGAAGAGGATCGCATGGGAATATATTCTAATGGATAGAAGAATGCAAACCAAATGATCACCTTATACGTATTACCAATATAAACATCCATAGAACAAATAAATTAAGGGAGTGTTCATTATGAAAATAGGATTTATAGGCGTGGGATTAATGGGTCAACATATGGTACGACATATGTTAGATGGGAAACATGAAGTATTTATACATGACATCGATAAAAACGCATGTAAAAAGGCTGTTCAATTAGGGGCTGTATATATTGAAAGCCCGGGAGAATTATCTAACATATGTGAAGTCCTTTTTACTTCTTTACCAACTCCGTCTGCAGTTGAGAATGTAATGTTGGGTGAAAAAGGAATCATAAACAGTGCACTTCACGAATTGACGTATTTTGATCTAGGTACCACCGATCCTGACACATTATTTCGGATATCAACAAAGGCAAAAGGAAAAGGAATAACAGTATTAGACGCCCCTGTAAGCGGTGGTACATTAGGTGCAGAAAAAGGAAATTTGTGTCTCATGATAGGAGGTAGCCATTCCCATTTTGAGAAGTACAAACATATCCTCCAACTTATTGGGGATAATATACTCTACTGTGGACCTCTTGGATCAGGTGCTGTTTGTAAGATAGCCAACAATTTAATCGGCATGTCCTTGTGTGTACTATTGTCTGAAGCTTTCACTGTGGGAATAAAATCAGGGGTATCCCCAGAGACACTTTATGATGCTATATCCGCAAGCACCGGAAACACACGACAAATGCACTCCTTTCCTGAAAGCTTATTCGCTGGAAATTTTGAGCCGGGATTTAAACTTGATCTAGCAACGAAAGACCTTAAATTGGCCACCGACATGGGGCGCCATCTCAATGTACCTATGCCCTTTGCCAATCTTGTACACCAAAAATTTATCGAAGGCCAAAATAGTGATCTCGGAAATCAAGCCGCTATCTCAATTGCTAAACTAATAGAAAAACAATGCCGTATACAAATAAGAACAAACAAAGAAAACCTGGAACAAAAAATTTAGATGGAACAACCAAAAATAACAAAAACGGATAAAGGTATCAAAATAATCACTCAATCCCTACCTCATTGTAGGTCAGTATCTGTAATGATAGGAGTTGGAGTTGGTTCTAGGCATGAAACTGACAAATATGCGGGTATATCACATTTTTTAGAGCATATGCTTTTTAAAGGGACGGGGAAAAGACCAAATCACAGATTAATTACTCAACCTGTTGAAAATACTGGGGGATCTATAAATGCCTCCACTGGATACGACTCCACCATATATTGGTGTAGGGTCCCTCAAAATTTCCTTTCAGAAAGCCTTGATCTTATTTTTGACATGCTTAACAATTCCGTTTTGCGCGAAGCCGACATTGATAAAGAAAGGGGCGTCATTATAGAAGAATTACGAGCTTTGATGGATGA
>CAZUHE010000055.1:0-7410 GCA_964620395.1 uncultured Dehalococcoidia bacterium | reverse complement strand
GGCAGTTTTCTATGGGTTCCTCTGGAACTTTTGGCATTCCGACTTTTCCGACATATTTGTCGTAGTCAGCTTGGCGAGCAACGAAAGGCTGGTGAGGTAACATTAGACCTACGGAAAGTGAAATGGGGTTTGTAGTAGAACCTGATCTAATCTTTTTCCCAATATTGTCTATATAGGAAATAGTGGCTGCTTCTACTTCTTCGTCATGCACTTCGTATGCATTTTGCCCTCTACCTGATTTTTGTAGACTTACACGAGCTGGCCCAGTTGTTCCGCTCAATATTCCGTGGTCGACTGTGTCTGGGCTGCCAGGGTAATTAGGGCCATGATCGCCTACTAACCTCTTCGCAAATCCATGTTTTTGATCAACTCCATTGAAATGCATTCTGCCAATTTGTATAGGTTCGTACCCGACAGCACCCAGGGAATGAGCATATGTTGGTATTGCTGAATTTAATATTTGGTCGTTTGTCCAAACTTCAGTTTGATAAGGGTACATTCCGGTAATCAATGACATACGTGATGGCACGCAAATTGGTGAGGGACAATAGGCGTTTCTAAGCAAGGTGCCTTTTGAAGCAAGTTTATCGAGATGAGGAGTTTCTACTACTGAATCCCCATAAGCTCCGATTACAGCGGGATTGTGTTGATCGGATTGAATCCAAATTATGTGTGGTCGGTCATTAGAAGTCATATGATCCAAAATTCCTTTGAGCTTTCATTTTATTGGCACATTATATTGTTTTTAAGTCCATATATTCCTTTTTAAAGATGATCATAAAGGCAAACGGTTTACAATGTCATTTCATGGGTATATATTCTTCGTTTGTTATAGGTTTTATGGATATAACTGGTAAGAAATGGGAGACCAATGAAATATGACGTCATAATTGTTGGAGCCGGGTCTGCAGGTTCGGTGCTCGCGTCCCGTCTAAGTGAAGATGGCAGTAGGTCTGTTTTACTTTTGGAGGCTGGTCGAGATTATCCAGACTTGGATTCTATGCCAGATGAGATCAAATTTGGAATTCGTCCTTGGTATGAATCTAGAGATCCGTGGGCGAATGCGTGGGGATACCAGGCTAATACGAATGTTGCTGGCAGAGAACCCATTAATTTGCCTAGAGGAAAAGTTACTGGAGGCTCAAGTGCTATTAACGGACAGGTTTGGTTTAGAGGGATTCCCGACGACTTTGATTTATGGCAAGAGTCAGGTTGTGATGGATGGTCCTATTTTGATGTATTACCGTACTTTAGAAAATCTGAAACAGACTTAGACTTTTCTGGTGATGATTTCCATGGGTCAGAAGGTTTTATTCCCGTAAAAAGGCATAAAGGTGATGAGTTACTTGAGACACCCCAGGCATTTCTGGATGCGTGTTTATCTTACGGGTTCCCTTTGACTGAAGATATGAATCATCCAGATTCCACTGGTGTCGGTTATTATCCACTCAATCGAGTGGATGGGATTCGCATGAGTACAGCGATGACATATTTAGCTAATGTTCGTAACAACCTAAATTTGACAATTCGTTCAGAAGTTTTGGTGCACAAGATTATCGTCAAAGACAATACGGCATGTGGTGTTTTAGTTGAATCAGGCGGAGAAACATTTGAAGTTTCAGGGGATCTTATTATATTGAGCGGTGGGGCAATTAATAGCCCTCAGGTTTTGATGCTGAGCGGTATTGGGCCATCCACTCATTTGGATGATCTTGGTATAAAAGTTGTCCATGATTTGCCCGGAGTTGGACAAAATCTGAGAGATCATCCTGCGGTTTTTATGCAATATGAAAGTCTGGTGTCTATGCCAGAATACACTCCGCCACTGCAGATCGGTTTAAGGTACACAACATCGATGTCCAAATTTCGGAATGACATGCAAATTAGACCGCTACAGATCAGAACAGAGCATGTACCATTAGATTTTGAATATACTCATGGAGCAGTGCCAACAGGCTTTAGTATTGCACTCCAAAAAGCTGTTTCCAAGGGAGAAATTCGGCTGCAAAATATTGATCCTAACACTCAACCTATTTTGGATTACCATTACTTAAGTGATCCTTATGATCTTGAACGAATGAGAGAATCGGTGCGATTGTGCGCACAATTGACTGGCGGGAAAGAATTTGCAGGGGTTGCAAAAAGATTTGCTCCGAATGATAAGGAGTTGTCCAATGATGATGATCTAAACCATTGGATCCTCTCAAATGTTTCCACCCAACATCACTCTTCAGGTACTTGTAAGATGGGACCTAAGACAGATGTAATGTCTGTCGTTGATCCCTCCTGCAATGTTCACGGGCTCGATGGTTTAATGGTTGTGGATGCATCGGTTATGCCTGATGTCATAAGAGCTAATACCAATGCTACTACGGTCATGATCGCGGAGAAGATAGCTGATCAAATAATGAAGAACTCTTCCCAATGATTTTTGGACCCCATGAGTCTAGTTTGTTTTTAACGTAATTAAGGGGAAAATTATCAGTTCTCTTTGCAATGATACGCATAACAAACACCATGTTTCTGGGAATTCCCCTTTTTATTATTTAGGGTTTTTTCATCCCATATCTCTTAATTTTCATGCCTGTTCCAAGTAGGATTGATTAGGATTTCATTTAAGGTGACATGGGGTGGCTGTTGTGCTACAAAAAGAACCAATTCGCCGAGATCATCCGACTGCAAGATTCGCGCCCGATCAGCGGCGCTGACCGGTACTGGGCGGTGATCCAGTATAGGAGTTGCAACCTCACCTGGACAAATAGCGGTTGCTCTCACGCCATTATTTCGTTCTTCTAATATCAAGCTGTGAGTAATGGCGTTTACGGCATGCTTAGAGGAAGTATATGCTGGACCAGTCATAGCGCCCGCATTTTTTGATGCCATTGAAGATATATTTATTATTAAACCGTTACCTTGCTCACGCATTGTTGGTAACACGGCTTGGCAACAGTAAAATACGCCTTTTAAGTTAATGTCAATAATGCTGTCCCAATCTTCGGTTGAAATGTTATGCCATCTGCGGTTTTGTACATTAACTCCAGCACTAAATACTCCGATGTCGATTCTGCCGAACTGGTTTTTGATATTTTCAACAACCTCTATAACTGACCCGTTTTGTGATACGTCCAAAGTTTGAATTGAACATTCACCTCCGATTTTAGAGGCCACTTTGGAAAGTACATCGCTTCTACGTCCGGATAGGACCACCTTGCATCCGGCCTCTGCTAGCTTAATTGCAGCAGATTCACCTATACCGGTTCCGGCGCCAGTTACCCATGCTACCTGTCCTGTAATATCTGAAAGCATACGATTTCTCCTTAGGTTAATAAATTTGTGTTATTTTGCTATATTTGTTGAGGTCTATTGAGATGGAGTTAATTTCTCTAGTACAAGTTCCCTATCATCAATAATCCTATATATAAAATGGAGTGTACTATGAATTTATCAATACCTAAAACTGTACTTGGTCGGACCGGGATTGAAGTATCACGCTTGGGCTTTGGATGTGCTCTGTGGAGAGAAGGCAAATCTCATTGGACTCCCGAGAGAGCTGAACAAGTTTGGAACACAGCCTTAGATTCGGGTATAAACTTTTTTGATACTTCTTATGATTACGTTTACAGCGAGGAATGGATTGGACGTATATTGGAAGACAGATATGATGAATTTATATTGGCAACTAAATGTGGTTGTACTGATAGTTGGCCAACTATGAATGCTTCCGAACATGTATGGAGCCGAGATAATTTGATGTGGGGCATTGAAGGTAGCCTCCGTAGATTGAATCGAGAAAAAGTTGATGTGTTGCAGCTCCATAACGCTACCGTAAATGACTGTGAAGAAGGAAGATTAATCGAAACGCTTGAGGAGATACGTTCTCAGGGGCTGGTGGACTGGATAGGTGCTTCCACCCGCTTACCAGATTTGCCGAAATTATTGGCATGGGATGTTTTTGATGTTATGCAAATTCCTTATTCTTTGCTTCAGAGAGAACACGAAAATTTGATTGAGAAAGCTTCTGATGCTGGTGTCGGAATCATTATTCGAGGCGGTATTGCTCAAGGTGAAGTAGGTCAGGGTAGGGGAACTCAGGAAACATGGGAAAAATTTGTTAGTGCTGGCCTAGATGAATTCCTTGAGGAAGGTGAGACTAGATCTTCATTTGTACTTAGATATACCTTGTCTAATCCTAAAGTGGATACAGTGATCGTTGGGACAACCAGATCAGAACATTTGGCAGAAAATATTGATGTGGTAAGTAGAGGTGATATGCAGAGTGATATGTATCATGAAGTGAAACGTAGAATGGATGCCATAGGTGAGATCTCATATTAAACTGGACATAGTTCTGTTGAATTCCGATAAACGATTCAGTCTTTCAAAAAACCAATTGTTGGGCAACCTTATGTAGGGATTTTAATGTGAAATTTATGCTTGTGATTGCTATAATTTTATGAGGCCATTTTGGAATTAAAATTTCAGATGTTTTAATTCAATAGGATAGAAGTTATAAGCATTGGTACACGATTTATTTTGTGATGCTTAGCATTTATGAATGTGTTTCTACATAGATAGCGATCCATTAGTCGATGCATTTGAAAAAGATTTATTTTTGGTGAATATAATATGATGTTGGCAATATTGGCTTCCTTTTTTGTTAGCCTTTTGATTGTTTCAAATATAATAGCCGGTAAGCTGTTACAGATTGGGGATTGGGTGCTGCCTGCTGGAATCTTGGCTTACCCCCTGACATTTTTGATTTCCGATACGATCGCTGAAGTTTACGGTAGAAAAACTACGACTAGGATCATTTGGGTTGGATTCGCCACTAGCCTGTTGATGGTGTTAATCATATACATGGCTCGTATTTTTCCCGCCGCACCTTTCTGGGAAAACCAAGAAGCATTTGATTTGATTTTGGGTTCAGTGCCGAGAATAGTGTTGGCCTCTATGGTGGCTTATCTGGTTAGTCAATATCACGATGTTATAGCTTTTCACTTCTGGAAAAATTTCACCAACGGAAGATATTTGTGGCTTAGAAATAACGCTTCGACGATGATGTCCCAGGCGGTTGATACTGTATTGTTTGTGACTATTGCTTTTGCCGGTACTTTGGACTTTTCTGTGATTATCAACATGATTCTGACCCAGTATGTCGTCAAGATACTGATTGCCATCGTAGATACCCCACTGGTATATGTTTTAGTCTCGCAAGTGAGGCGTTACCAGGTAAAGTTATCCGATAACTAGGTTACGTATAGCTGACCTCATAGTTTTTGAAATGGGTTTATGAGTTATGTGCGAGCAGCCCCTGACTCTTTAGCAGCCTTGGCTACTTCGCTCGCCACCTTTTTAACTACTGATTTGTCAAAGATGCTCGGCATAATATAGTCATTGTTAAGGTGTTTTGAAGGTACTCCATCAGCTATTGCTCTGGCAGCGGCGAGTTTCATATCGTCGTTTATTTCTTTCGAATGAGCATCTAACACTCCTCGAAATAATCCTGGGAAACAGAGCGCATTGTTGACCTGATTTGGATAATCTGATCTTCCCGTAGCCATTACTTTTACTATTCCCTCAACCTCTTCAGGCCATATTTCAGGGTCTGGATTTGCCATAGCAAATACGATGGGATCAGAATTCATACTTTTTACTTGATCTACTGATATAACGCCAGGTGCGGATAACCCAATAAAGAGGTCTGCCCCCTTCATGGCATCATCGATGCCTCCCTTAACATTGTCAGGGTTTGTATTCTCAGCAAACCAAGCCTTTGTTTCATTATCTCCGTATTCTCTGCCTTTATGAAGGATGCCTTCCCTGTCAAACCCAAGTATGTTTTTTATGCCGGAAAGGATCATTAAATTTGTAGTAGCAACGCCAGCGGCTCCTACGCCAGTGACGACTACTTTTAGATCTTCTATTTTTTTATCGACTATCTTAAGTGCGTTCAACAGTGCTGCTATGACGACAACCGCCGTTCCGTGTTGATCATCATGAAACACAGGAATATCAAGTTCCTCACGGAGCCTTTTCTCTATGTAAAAGCACCGAGGTGCTGCAATATCTTCCAGATTAATGCCCCCAAAACCAACTGATATCCGTTTCACAGTGTCAATTATTTCGTCAGGGTCTTGAGTGTTCACGGCTATCGGCCATGCGTCTACTCCAGCTAATTCTTTGAACAGTTGTGATTTGCCTTCCATAACTGGTAGGGCAGCAGCTGGTCCGATATCTCCCAGGCCTAGAACCGCAGATCCGTCTGTTACAACTGCTACGCTGTTGCTCTTCACGGTTAGTTTCCAAACAGATTCCGGGTTGTCATGAATTTCTGTGCTGACTCTTGCTACGCCGGGTGTGTAGGCTATCGACATATCATTGCGTGTGTTTATAGGCGATTTACTTTGCATGGTTATTTTTCCGCCTTTGTGGCGCCTAAAAACTTCGTCAGATACACTGACAACGTGAACTCCTTCAATTTGTTTCACGGTGTCGACGATTTCTTTAGCATGTGATACATCACGAGCATTGACGGTGATGTCGCGAACCATAAGATCTCTTTCGGCTTCAGAGATGTCCATTGCACCTATATCTCCGCCTGACTGCCCAATGGCCGAGGTAATATTTCCGAGCATGCCAACCTTGTTCGCATATTTGGCTCGAATTGTTAGACTGTGCGCAATACTCGGTTGCCTTGAGGTCATGTTGGATCCTTGGTTATAACAGTATTTATTATTTTGGCTATTCTACTGCATATGTTGATTTAACTGCAGGCGTTAATTGTCTCTTTATATTGCTTATCTTTCAACTGAATTATTGACGCTAGGTGTCTATCATGGATATTCTTTTACTTAGATGATTTTAATTTGTGCCTGTGCTCTTTATTCTAGGTATAAGTACTTTTTGATAGTAATATCAAGTTTTAGGTCAAAAAGTTTTCCTCAGGAGGGATTGTTAGTAGGCATATTGAGGTTAGGACGTGTATGTAAACATGAAAACCCATCTGATAAGGACGAATAAATCCAATGGATAAAATAGAGCTATACGATACTACTCTGAGAGATGGGGCACAGTATGAAGGTATATCGTTTTCAGTAGAAGATAAATTATCGATTACTGAGACTCTCGATGACTTAGGGGTTCATTACGTTGAAGGTGGATGGCCCGGGTCAAATCCAAAGGATGCTCTTTTTTTTGAGAGAGTTAGAGATTTAAAATTGAAGAACACCACTGTTACCGCTTTCGGATCCACCAGGCGAGCGAATGTGGACGCTGCCAGTGATCCGCAGATCCAAGCTCTTTTGTCAGCTAAAACTGAGGTCATAACTCTGGTAGGAAAGACATGGGATTTGCATGTGACTCATGTATTGGAAACAAGCTTGGAGGAAAATTTGGGGATGGTGAGTGATT
>CAZUHE010000054.1:0-7464 GCA_964620395.1 uncultured Dehalococcoidia bacterium | reverse complement strand
CACTAACAAACCTACTAAGTATATACATATTCATGTAATAAGTCAGGCCTTGACGGGTTTCATAAAACAGTTGTATGAAGCTTGTAAATGTACTATTTACTACCTAAAACACAATCAACTTTTCTGCTAAAACAGTCGCTTAAAAACGAATCTTCAACTCAGTAAAGAATTAGTGACGTATTCATGGTATATTTATCGCTATATTTAGCAAACTTGTGGTCATGTATTCCAACCTTCCTTACATGGCTTATATAAAGTTTAGACGGGAGACGGATTATGGTAACAAAATCCAAGGAAAGCAATCTGGTCGTCGTACAGTTAAGCGGCGGTAACGACGCCCTCAATACCATAGTGCCCTACAATGATGGTCTCTACTATGACAACAGGCCACATGTACACATAAAACCCGATGAAGCCCTTAAGATTGATAACCATTTAGCGTTCAGTCCGAGTATGGGTGCCATAAAGCGGCTCTGGGATGAAGGAAAAGTGGCTATTTTTAATGGGATTGGTTACCCCACCCCAAATCGTTCTCATTTCCGTTCCATGGACATATGGCATACAGCAGAACCTGAAAAAGTGCTCACAGAAGGTTGGATAGGAAGAACTTTGCGGGATCTGGACCCGCAGGGTGAAAACGTGTTAGCGGGTATAAATTTCGGACGCGGATTGCCCAGAGCCATGTCATGCCCAGGAGTCCCTGTGGCTTCTGTAGGAAATTTGGACACATATGGATTGTTCCCTTCAGTTGAAAACGATAAAGATAGAAATGACATTTTGAATGCATTCAGTCAAATGTACGGAACGGGAGTTGGTAGGGACGCTGTGTCTGAATTTTTAAGCCAGACAGGAGGTGACGCTATGGTAGGAGCTGACATATTGAAACAAGCTCCAGCAAAATATTCATCAAACATTGAATATGCATCGACTCCTTTTTCAAACAGCTTGAAAGATATAGCAAAAGTCATGTTTGCTGATGTTGGTACCCGATTTTTTTATACGCAACACGGAAGTTTCGACACCCATGGTGGAGAACTTCCAGTTCATTCCCAACTATGGGATACCGTATCAACTGGTATTGGAGACTTTATCGATGATTTAAGAGAGCACAACCAGTCGGATAACACGGCCACTTTAATATTCTCCGAGTTTGGTCGCCGAATAAAGGATAACGGGTCTGGTACAGACCACGGGTCTGGGGGGGTAGCCTTATTAATAGGCGACTCTGTCAAAGGTGGCCTGTATGGAGATTATCCTTCACTCGATGAAAAATATCAGCTGAATGGGGATCTTCATGCGAATAATGATTTCCGATCCCTTTACACCAACATTCTCGAAGATTGGATTGGCGTAGATCCCATAGACATAGTGAATGGAACATTTGAAAAGTTCGATGTTTTTCGATAGCTATTTGCTTTCACCAAATTATTGAATTCTATTGAGTAGGAGATGTTTTGATGGTAACCATCACGAAAGCTACCGAAAAAAGAGCTCTTATGGCTCACTTGATGAGAAGAGCTGGTTTTGGAGCGACCCAAGCAGAACTTGATATCCTAGAAACTAGAGATTATGACGATGTCGTCGATGATATTTTGAATCCTGGGGCCTCCAACCACATGTCTGATGACATAGTTATGCGATATCACACGGAAGTTCATGAGCAACGCGGCGGGCCATGGTCAGCAAAACAATGGTTGTACCGTATGGTTACCACAGAGACTCCCATACTGGAAAAAATTGCCCTTTTCTGGCACGGTGTGTTCGCAACTGGATATGCTAAAACGAATCAAGCTCGAGCTTTGGCCGTCCAAATAGACATGTTTAGAAGATTTGGATTGGGCCAATTTGATAAGTTACTGGTGGAATTATCAAAGGATCCCGCCATGATAATTTGGCTAGATAATCAAGACAATCATAAAGATGCTATTAACGAAAATTTTGGTCGTGAAATCCTAGAACTCTTCTCACTTGGAATAGGGAATTATTCAGAGGAAGACATCAAGGAATGCTCTAGAGCCTTCACTGGATGGACCTTGAAAAATGCGGAATACATGTCTGTTAGAGCCATGAAAGATTCAATCTGGCCTTACGGAAGAATATCCTGGCATTTCGATTACAGGGACCACGACCATGACGATGGACACAAAACATTTCTTGGTGAGACAGGAAACCTAAACGGCGAAGATATCATAAGGATCATTGCAAAGCAGAGAGCAGCTGCAGAATTTATATGCAGACATCTCTATGATTTCTTTGTAGCAGACGAAGAACCAGTACCTCAATGGTCCTACACGCCACCAAAGGATCAAAAAGCAATCGGTATTATGTCAGACACATACCTTGAAAGTGGGTACAACATCACAGAAGTACTACGTGTCATGTTTAAGTCTGATTTCTTCAAATACTCGAGCTATGAACGGGTAAAATGCCCAGCAGAATATGTGGCAGGATGCCTGAGAGTTAGCGGCATCATACAAAAACCAACGCTTTTCATGAATTCCGCTGTCGACGTCATGGAATACATGGGACAAACCTTACTGAATCCACCATCTGTGGAAGGTTGGCATGAGGGGACTGAATGGATCAATAGTGGATCCATCGTGGAAAGGGTTAATTTTTCTTTCGACGTTTGGAAAAACAATGATGCCCCTGAAGTGAAATCAATCACCAATCGACTATCTGAATATAGTACGTTAGACCCTGAAACAACAGTAGATCAATGTCTCGAATTTATGGGACCACTTGTCCTAACCGAAAAAGGATCAAGAGAAGCGATTATAGGGCATGCTGAAAAACATGGAAATATTGAGTTTGGAGAACGAGATTCGAAGAAACGAGATAACGCTACCAAGAGAATTGCAGAAATTCTTGCTCTAATCGCAGCCTCCAAAGAATATCAAAGAGGCTAAGCTCCCAAGGTCTTAAAGCATCACACACAAATAGAACCTTATTTGCAATGACTAATAAAACCAATAACAAGAAAGCAAAATACCTTAAAACAATAGGTATCATCAATAACAATCCCTTAGGCAGGGGATTTGCTCACCCAGTAGACATTTGCATTGATGAAAATGAGCTATACATTCTCAACAAACATCCAGGGTTCACTAGAGTTGGGGTTTGCACCTTTGATGAGGAATACCTGAGGGAATTTGGAAGTTATGGCCAGGGAAAAGGTCAATTTCAACTGCCCACCGGCGTGACCATATCTGACACAACAGTATTCGTATGTGATGAATACCACAATAATGTGTCAATGTTTGAAAAAAACGGGGAATTCGTGGGAGCTTGGGGAACACATGGAAACGGGGAAGACGAAATTGATGGTCCTTCAGGAATCGTATCCGACAAATCAGGCCATATATACGTTTCTGATCAAAATAACCATAGAATTCAAAAATTCACCGAGAATGGAACGCACATTAGCAATTTCGGATCATATGGTGACGGCCGAGGGCAACTAAATCAACCATGGGGGCTTACCACAGGTCCAGATGGCTCTATATATGTTGCGGACTGGGGAAACCATAGGATACAAAGATTCGACCAAGATGGGGTTTTTATAGAGACCATAGGAGGTCCCAATCCTGAAAATGGTTCACTACATTGTCCTTCAAAACCTGCCGTGGGCAAAGATGGATATGTCTATGTAGCAGACTGGGGAAACGAATCTGTGAAAATATACAACCCAGATGGCGATTTCATACAAAAAATGCGTGGAGAGGCGACACTATCCAAATGGGCCAAAGATTTTTTGGACGCCAACCCTGACGAAAATAACGAGAGAATCAAATCAGATCTAATGCCAGAACTCCCTGACCATTTCAATACACCATATTTGGTATCCACACAGATAGAATCCTATTTCTGGGGGCCAGCTTCACTTTATTTAGACGAAAACCAACGGCTCCACGTAGTAGAGGTATCCAGGCACAGAATTCAAATATACGATACGAACTAATCACCGTTATTTATCAGCGAACATTTTCCTCAAGAGCATACTCCCCAGAACTGGTCTTTCCCTTAAATACTGTAAGCATTCCTGCGATAACAATCAGAATTACCTGCACTTTGAAAGCTAAATTCAATCCTCCCACGAAGGCGTTCTTCACCCCATGAGAAGCACCTACTTCCCTTACAGCATCCAAGCTAGCCTCGTAACCTAAGGATCCCATAGCGGTTGTGATAAGAGCCGTGGTCAACGATATACCGACAATAGAAGCATAATTTCTAGTTACGTTTATGAAGGAAGTAGCCAAACTGTATCTTTCTTTTTCTACGACACTTAGTATTGATGCTGAGTTTGGAGAATAAAAAAGCCCCATTCCTAAACCTACTAACCCCAGAAGAGGTAATAACGCTCGAACCTCGCTTTGTGCAGATACAAAAGATAACAAAAACAAAGATATTGAAACACAAAAAAGGCCCATTATCTCGATCTTACGCCAACCATAATGATCCGAAAGCCAGCCTGAAACAGGTCCAGATAAGGCGAAACAGCCCGCCATTGGCATCATAACTAGCCCAGCGCCCGAAGGGGAATAACCCAAAACTCCTTGGAGATAAAACGGCATCATAAAGAACACTGCAGTACCCGACAAGAAAGTGAAAAAACTTGAAAGCGACCCTAAAACAAAGTATCTCCTCTTTAGCAACTGAAGATCTATTAAAGGCGAAGCAGCCTTAATCTGAGATATTGCAAAAAGCGTTCCAAGGAACAAACTTATTGATACCCCGCCAATGATTTGTATTGATATCCACCCAAATCGGTTGCCATTCGTCATGATAATCATTATCAAAGCCATCAAAATACTAAACAAAATAGAACCTTTCATATCAAATGAATACTTTCCATATTCCGAGACTTCATTCGAAGGGAATTGTGGCAAAACTCTATAGGCGTAAAAGGCTGAGCAAAAAGTGAACGGAATCGTTATCAATAACAGCCATCTCCATCCAAAATGTTGAACAATCACCCCACCGAAGACTGGCCCTATCACGCTAGCCACTCCTATGATAGTCATAAATATTCCTATAATAAAACTCCTCATATGAATGGGAAACAGAGTTATTAAAATGGCCATCGCATTTGCCTGTGTCATCGCTCCTCCAACCCCTTGAATCGCCCTACTGACAGATAGAATTACTAAAGAAGAAGCGGTCCCGGCAAATAGGGAACCGATGCCTGCTATTAGAAAACCCAACAAATATATAGTTTTCTTACCGATAATATCTGACAACTTTCCTATGGGTATCATAAGAGCACCAGTGGTAAGGCCGTAACCAATAACAACCCACTGAACATCAGATATTTTAACGTGGAAATAAGTCGATATTTGGGGAAGAGCTATGTTCACTGCAGATTGATCTAAGATCAAGATGAACGTCCCCATACCAACAGCGAGAAAACCGGACCATTGATGTCTATCAGTATCTTTCATCGACGTGTAGGAATGTGGACATTATTGATACAAGCTCCGAACAATAATTCAAATATCGGTTTGATCACCTTAAATGAATCCCTCAAAGTCACAACCTTGCATCAATTTCCTTTCGCAGATCTTCCAGTAGTATTCTTTCAGACTCGCACAGCCCATCAAGTACAAAATCAAAGATCCATCCCGAGCGTGCCGCACTATCCTGGAATAATAATTTTCGAGCACATTCAAGCTGTTCATTACGTGACATTTGTTCTTTTACTAACGGCAACACTGAAGCTTCTTCATTCTCAAAATGGTCAAATTCGGTGACTTTCAACGCCAATACACTGCGGTATAAATACTTCCTCGAGCGTATCCTCAAATCATCTTCCGTCAAAACCTTTTCAATAGCTCTTCGGAGATCTTCAACCTTGTCCATAAGTTCCACATGTTTTTGATCATCAAGTGCAAGGATCAAATCTCTTGATAATTCAGTCGATTCTTGCCGAGTATTTCGAGAGAAATTGTTTAATACATGTTCCCCTCCCAAGCGAATTTGATCGTGCTCAGTAACATTGTCTTTTACAACCATTCTTCCGTCAGGAAGTGTTTTTTCCCTTAGTGGTCCCGTCAAGAAAACATCCTCAGTATCAACGTGATACAAAATATGCTTCAACCACTCATCTAAAGCTTCCTTTAATTCTCCTAATTCACCACCTTGAACCGCATCCAATGCCAATCGTTCAGTTTTTATGGAATGATCCATGAAAACTTTATGCATAAGGTACATAACGTCAATGGGACTTTCTAAAGCCGTTATTTCTCCAGTAAAAGAAGGCATAAATTACCTGTTATTATCTTCAGAAAACATCCTGAAGTGCTAATTCATTCGACATCCATTATGGTCTTCATCTTCGACAGATTATCTGCATCAAGACTTTTTGAAACCCAATCAATTAACCAATCCTTTTCCGAAAGGTGAATACCTTTTAGATTACTAGCACAATCGTGGCATGGATTCCCACTGGTTAAGACCTTAACAATATCATGATGATTATCCATATTTAATTGCACATCAACCACCCCAAGTTCCAGATGGTTCCTCACACGAGGAATCAACACGCCTTTGCTTACTTCTTCATGCAAAGTGTCAAAAACAGATTGAAGCGAATCAAAAATCAAATCCTCACTTTTTTGTGTTATTTGTTTCCCAGACTCATTCATCCGCTGCAAATTCAAATTTTCCAGCACATTTATACCAGTCAGCGACTCATCAACTCCTGAATTGTGATAATTCTCTATTTCTGAATAAGCGTAATAGGCCGTGACCCACGTGGTTAATTCAAGCTCAAAACTAGCAATGCTTTGGCTTGTTCCTATTTCTTTCAAAATATCGACCGAACGAATCAAGGCCAATGACAAAGCTTTGTGTAAAAGATCCAGAGAACAAATCATATGAACATACTACCAAACTCTCAAGTAAGTCCCCTAAGCGAAATATCCCTCCATTCCAAAATCAGTGTAAAATTATGAATATCAATTCAACAGTCGAAATGTTTATGGGGAGCTGCACCAAAAATGGAAGTTTACTGGGAATTTACTAGAAAGGGACAAAAACTTGTCCTTGATTGGGACGGGAAGAAAGAAATGATTGGTGGAGTTAGAGAAACCAAATCGGGTTTTGATGCATTTGCCAAAACTTTCAGCATGACACCAGAAAGAGCACAAAAAGGCATACCAAGCATGGACGAATCAAAACAATTCGTTGAATCATTCAAACCATGGGAGTTATTTACAGGCCCAACCGACCTACAAGTTGAGGAGCAAACAAGGAACCCCGACTAATTTGATTTTATCCACCTTTTTCAACTGCTCATAACGGTCACAAACAAAACTAACCCTCAAGCTTATAAACTCGTTCGGCTGTTCCATGCATCGCATTATGCTGAAAATCCGTATCCCTTTCTGAGAGAATATGGCGATATGCTGTAACCCAACCTTTAAGATCAGATCCAAATAAGCAAACGGGCCAATCACTTCCAAA
>CAZUHE010000053.1:0-7485 GCA_964620395.1 uncultured Dehalococcoidia bacterium | reverse complement strand
GAATATTTTGGGGTTTATAACATGGCCGGAAGGTTAGCCGCTATTTTGGCACCCTTTGGATGGGGTTTTATATCCGTGACTTTGTCTCTTGGGCAAGTGGTGGCTGTTTCATATCTATCTGCATGCGGCTTGATATCCTTCTTGATGTTATTGAGAGTAAGAATAACAAAATAAATTTAGTTAAGGTGATACAGCAATTTCTGAAAGCAGCTTTTTTGTAGACACGATGTGTTTGTTTAGCCGCATCTCTTTTGGGTCTATTCCAAGTGCCAGACCTACTAATTGAGGTAAATGTATTATCGGCAGATCTATTTCACGTTTCCGTGAGGAAGCTGCGTTAGGTTGATACCCATCCAAATTCAAATGACAGAGAGGGCATGGTGTGACCATGGCATCAGCACCCCGTTCCTTTGCGTCAATGGTGTGATTGGCAACCATATTAACTGAGTTTTCAGGATTGATGGTGAGTATTGGGAATCCGCAGCATAGCGTCTTTCCTGGAAAATCTACGACTTCCCCTCCAACCACCTCAATTACTTTTTCTAGAGCTTGATCCCTACCTGGATTGTCTTTTAATCCTAATGCCTTGGATGGGCGCACTATGTAACACCCATAAAATGGGGCTAATTTGAGCCCGTTCAATTGTTTGACAAGTTTAGATTCTAAGACCTCAATACCTAAGTCTTCGACTATTATCCACAACAAATGTTTTGGCTCTATGGTGCCTTGGTAGGCGAGACCTTCTTCTTTGAGGTCTTCATTTATAGAATTTCTGTATTCTTCATCGTTACAAAGTCTTTCATTAGCTTGTGCCATGACCCCTTGACATGTACTGCATATGGTCATAAGTGGCAGTCCTGCTTTTTCTGCCATTGCAAATGTTCTTGCATTGAGTGTGTCACCGAGTCGTTGGTTCTTTTCTTGCAAAACCCCGGCTCCTGTACAGGCAGCACCCCTCAGAGACTCCTCATCAAGTTCTATACCAAGAATTTCACATACTTTCAGAGTGGCGCTGTACAATTCGGGGCAGGCTCCTCTGGAGACGCAACCTGGGTAAAAAGCGTATTTCATTTCTTGTTCTCAACCTTCTCGAAAATCCGGCGGACATTTTCCACACCAGAAATTTTTTTATGTATAAGTGGTGGACGTTTGCCATTTAATTGTGCTCTGATTCCGGTTGGAATAAGGGCGATCATAGCTTTTATGTTAAAAATACCAAAGCTTTTTATTGGTAACATGAGCTCATTTAACCAACCGCTGTGTTTTACGGAATCAACGAAGGCGTTGGCATGACGGGCTCCATTTGTATTCGTATGGCCTGATTCCATCACCTTTTCTCTTAGTGACATTATCCTGTCCATTGGGGCGACACCTTTTGGGCATACCTCAACACATTTGAGGCATCTTGTGCAGTCCCATACTCCTCCATATTCGTTGAGTTTTGTCAGGCGCTCAGAATCCGCATCATCTCTGGGATCACTTACAAAACGGTATGACTTTGCGAGAGCAGCAGGGCCTAGAAAATTGGAGTCTACTTCCATCACGGTGCAGTCCGAAACGCAGGCGCCGCATAGTATGCATGAGACGACGCCGGCTAAATGAAGCATGTCTTCATCTGGTGCTAGATACTCAGTATCCGGTTCTTTGCCGTCCGGTTGTAGCCATGGTTCTACGGTTTTTACTTTGGTCCAAAAGGGTTCAAAATCTACTATTAAATCTTTTATTACAGGAAGATTACCTGCAGGTTCAACTACTATCGAAGAGCCATCATCCGGCGTCACATCCATTACTTTAGTGTTGCAAGCTAGCCCTGCCTCTCCATTAATTCGTACAGCGCAAGACCCACATATAGCGCTTCTGCAAGAACACCTCAGGCTTAGAGTACCATCAATTTCTTCCCTTATATTGATAAGACTGTCTAACACTGTTGCGGATTCATCCATTTCTAGTTGGTACTCTTGAAAGTGCTCAACATTACTTGTTGATTCCGGATCAAATCTGCGGACACTCAATTTTACTTGCATGCGCTTTCCTCTCGTATACGGTTGTCCTAATATTGCCTTGCGGTGGGTTCCCATTCCGTAATGACCACGTCCTGGTACGATACTTTGTGGGTGTCGTCAGGTTTGTTTACCAGTATGTGTTTTAGCCAATTCGCATCGTCCCTTTCTGGCATATCCGTTCTAGTATGAGCCCCGCGACTTTCCTTTCTTTCCATTGAGCTTATTGCTATCGTCTCTGCGCATTCGATCATGAATTCTAGTTCCAAAGTAAACAATAAATTTGTATTGAATATCTTTGTCTTATCTTCTACGTAAACCTTTTGATACCTGTCTTTAAACTCGGTGAGTTTCTCGAATCCCATCTTCATGCTAGCTTCCTCTCGAAAAACTCCAAAGTGTTCTTTCATGGTGGTTCCCATGTCTAGCCTTATTTGCCCGAAAGATTCATTTTTTTCGTTGTCGAGGAGGCTTTGTATTTTTTTCTTATCGGGCTCAGATGAGGAATCATCCAAGTCCATGAAATCGACGGTTTTTGCTGTTTCCGAAGCGTGTATCCCTGATCTTCTGCCGAATACGAGAGTGTCCAGTAGTGAGTTGGCTCCCAGTCGGTTTCCACCATGAACACTAACACATGCAACTTCCCCTGCAGCATACAATCCTTTCACAGCCGTTTCACCATTGATATCTGCCTTGACTCCCCCCATCTGGTAATGCATGCCAGGCATTATGGGAACGGGTTCTTTAACCATATCTACGTTGGCAAAATCCATCGCCAGTTCGCGTATTTGGGAGAGTCGTTCACTTATATATTTTTCTCCGAGATGTCTCAGATCTAGAAGTACACATCCATCGATCCCTCGACCTTCGTTTATTTCGGTTTGTTCACACCTAGAAACCACATCTCTTGATGCAAGTTCCTTGAATTCTGGGGCGTATTTCAACATGAAACGGTCATTTTCGCTGTTTAGCAAATAAGCTCCCTCACCCCTGGCTGCTTCACTTATAAGGACTCCGCTACCTTTTAAAGTTGTAGGGTGATACTGCACCATCTCCATGTCCATAAGAGATGCACCTGCTGTATATCCTAGGCTCATACCATCACCAGTGCATATTAGGGCGTTGGTACTTGGTTCAAAAACTCGTCCGAGACCACCTGTAGCAAGGATGGTTGATTTTGCTCTGACCACTTCAATTTGACCGGTCTTAATGTCCATCATCACAGCACCACCACACTGACCGTCATGAACTAACAGGGAAAGAACGAACCATTCTTCATATACTCGGACGCCAGCTTTAACAATTTGTTCGTAAAGTACGTGTAGAAGTGCTTGTCCAGTAAAGTCGGCCACAAAGAATGTTCTTGCTTGCCTTTGACCTCCAAAGCTTCGGGTACCTAATCTACCTTCTTCATCTCTGTTAAATATTGCCCCCATGTGTTCCATAGCGATTACTTCATTGCCAGCCTCCTGACACATTAAGGCAATAGCATCCTGATCGCCCAAAAAATCGCTACCTTTTATTGTGTCGTATGCGTGGTCTCTCCAATCGTCCCCTCTATCAGTCAAAGCGGCATTGATGCCGCCTTGAGCAGCGTTTGAATGACTCCTGACTGGATGAACTTTGGAAACCACGGCAACATCAACGCCTGATTCAGTGGCTGATAAGGCTGCTCGCATACCGGCAAGGCCTGCCCCGATTATTAGAACATCGTGTTCGTACATTGTGGTTTATTCCTCCAATTGCACACATAACTCAGCTTTCAAAGGTAGCATATGCCCGACTTCGTAACAATGTCTAATCGAAACGAATTGCAAATAATTGAAGTACTAGGATTTAAATTGACTAGCTTTCATCCTAGGTGTTAAAATTCTTTTTTATAATTAGGTATATAGATGCTTTGAAGGGGAGTAGTAGCAGGACTTAAGGGACCTATTAAATAGAGAAAAGAGAGCTGGGTATTTGCTGAAAGCCTGGCATAGTGGTCATCTGTGAACTCGCCCCTGAGCACCTTTCCTGATGTTAAATTCAGGTTTATATGGATATCTGAATTTAAAGTAGGGCTAGGCGTTGGTTGCGTTAAAACTGTAATGAGCGGCCATATGGTTCGTGTTTAATGAACCAATGGCAATGTGGGTGGTACCACGGGAAACATATTATTTATCCCGTCCCATTTTTTGGGCGGGATTTTTTGTTTTAAGGAATAAAATTTAAAGAATTAAATATTATTAAACCGTTTGGCGAAGGACTAATGAAGATGAAAATGAAAGGATCTCAAATAGTTTGCAAGAGTCTGTTAAGGGAAGGGTGTAACGTCGTATTTGGTATCCCGGGAGGAGCTATTCTTCCTCTTTATCAGACATTGCCTGAATTTCCAGAGCTTCGTCACATATTGGTGAGGCACGAACAGGGTGCATCACATGCTGCTGACGGGTTCGCTAGAGTAACTGGAAAACCTGGTGTAGCCTTCGCTACCTCAGGACCTGGTGCTACAAATTTGGTGACTGGTATAGCATCAGCTCAGATGGATTCAGTTCCAATGGTCATAGTGACTGGTCAGGTATCAAAAACGGTTATAGGGTCTGATGCCTTTCAAGAGACTGATATTACGGGTATAACCTTACCCATTACTAAGCATAATTATTTGGTAATGGAGGCTTCTGAAATTGCCGGGGTGATTAAGGAAGCTTTTTATATTGCAAATAGCGGGAGACCAGGGCCGGTCCTTGTGGATATCCCAAGGGATGTTTTTCTGCAGGAAACTGAATATGAAGAGCCTGATCAAGTGAATTTGCCTGGTTATAGTCCTAATTTCGATGGGCATCCAAAACAAGTTAAAAAAGCAGCACAATTGATAAAAGAAGCTTCCAAACCTGTAATACTTGCGGGTCATGGGGTGCTTATATCCCAAGCGTCCTCCGAACTAAAAGAACTCGCTGAAAAGGCACAGATCCCTGTTATAACTACACTCCTCGGGATTAGTTGCTTTCCGGAGGATCATGTTTTGTGGGCGGGGTGGCCAGGTATGCATGGAATGGCCTATGCAAGCCTTGCTCTTGACGAGGCTGATTTGATTGTTTCGTTAGGTATGAGGTTTGATGACAGAATCACAGGTAATCCCAAGAAATTTGCTACCGGATCAAAAAAAATACATGTAGATATAGATCCATCAGAGATAGGAAAGAATATAGCTGTTGACGTGCCTATCGTGGGAGATGTTAAAGAGGTTTTGATCGAGATTAATAAACTTGTACAACCTGATGTGCATGATTCTTGGATTAGGCGTATTGATCAGTTAAAAGAAGAACATCCTTCTCTTAAATTACCTGACACAGATAAGCTGTTAGCAAGGCAGGTGATCAAAGATTTATCTGATATAACGAAAGGTGAAGCTACCATTGTTACTGGTGTAGGGCAACATCAAATGTGGGCGGCTCAACATTACAGATATAAGAAACCTAACTCGTTTTTGTCCTCAGGTGGCTCAGGAACTATGGGTTATGAAGTGCCCGCAGCTATGGGCGCCCAAGTGGCTAATCCTGATGGTGTGGTGTGGTCTATCGCAGGTGATGGTGGCTTTCAAATGACTATGTCAGAGTTAGCAACTATTGTGGAGAATAAACTCCCCGTGAAATTTGCGATTCTTAATAACGGGTTTTTAGGGATGGTAAGGCAATGGCAGGAAATATTTTTTGAAAGTTCCTATGTTTCGACTGGCTATTCTGGTAATCCGGATTTTGTGAGGCTTGCTGAGGCATACGGTATAAAAGGTATACGAGTTACGGATAAATCGAAAGTTAAATCTGCGATAAGTGAAGCAATGGATCATGACGGTCCAGTCTTGATCGATTTCATCGTTGAACAGGAAGAGAACGTTTACCCTATGATACCGTCTGGCATGACAGTGAGAGACATGATTGAGGAACCCTTGGTGGAGAAAGTAAAGTCATGAGCTTGGAAGTAGGGAAGCACACAATAACGGCTTTGGTAGAAGATCGCCCTGGCGTACTGAATCGAATTTCCAGTATGTTCAGGAGGCGGGGATACAACATATCAAGTCTAGCTGTTGGGAAAAGTGAATCAGCAGGAATGTCTCGTATGACATTTGTTGTTGAGGGGGATATATCCACGGTGGAAATGGTGGTGAAAAACCTTCAAAAATTAGTTGAAGTAATAAGAGTATCTAATGTTGGTGGCATAAACGATGTTTCTAGGGAACTGGCTCTAGTTAGAGTGAAGGCTGATGTTTCCTCAAGAAACGAAATAATGCAAATAGTTGGTATATTCAGAGCGAAAATTGTAGATATAGCCCAAGGTTCCTTGATTGTCGAAGTGACTGGTGATGAAGACAAAGTAGATTCATTAGTGGAACTTTTAGGAGGTTTCGGGGTTCAAGAAGTAATGAGGACAGGGACAATATCGATGGAAAGGGGATCAACAGTAGAAAATACGTAGATAAATTTAATTGAATACGCACGGTGTAGAAAAAAGAGCGTTTTAATAGCAAATAACAGGAGTTTATGCTGATGGCAAAGATGTATTACGAATCGGATGCTGACATGTCGTATATAGAAGATAAGCAAATCGCAATTGTGGGATATGGAAGCCAAGGACACGCACATGCGTTAAATCTAAAGGATTCAGGCCTTAATGTTTCTGTAGGGTTGTATGACGGTAGCAAGAGTTGGAAGACAGCTGAGGAAGATGGTTTGTCCGTTGGTACAGTATCGGACGTTTCTGCTGAAAGTGACATAATTATGATGCTAATTCCAGATCATCTTCAATCTCAAGTCTACGAAAGTGAAATATTACCATCGTTGCTTCCTGGGAAGACCCTGATGTTTGCGCATGGATTCAACATACATTATTCAGCTATAACTCCACCTGATAATGTTGATGTGTCAATGGTGGCCCCTAAGGCACCTGGCCATCGGATGAGAGAGGTTTACACAAAACAATCAGGAGTCCCGGGATTACTAGCTGTACATCAGGACTCAACGGGCAACGCTCATTCAGTTGGGCTTGCATATGCTCGTGGTATTGGATGTGCCAGAGCTGGGGTTTTGGAGACCACATTTAAAGAAGAAACTGAAACCGATTTGTTTGGGGAACAGGCAGTGTTATGTGGAGGAGTTGCGGAGTTGGTTAAGGCAGCCTTTGAGACTTTGATAGAAGCAGGTTATCAACCAGAATCTGCTTATTTTGAATGTATGCATGAACTAAAACTGATCGTTGATCTTTTCTATCAAGGTGGAATGGAGTATATGCGGTATTCGGTAAGCGATACTGCAGAATATGGGGATTATACCCGAGGGCCCGTAGTAATTGATGAAACTGTTAAGCAGAATATGCGAAAAGTTTTGGATCAAATACAGGACGGATCGTTTGCAAAAGAATGGATATCTGAGAATGACGAAGGGCGCCCTAGGTTTGATCGTCTAAGAAAAGAGAATGCTGGTCATCCAATAGAGAAAGTTGGAAAAGA
>CAZUHE010000052.1:5530-7920 GCA_964620395.1 uncultured Dehalococcoidia bacterium | reverse complement strand
GTTTCCACTATAAAGATTCCTTGTGTACACAATTCATCTATGGTGTGTTTATGCAGCGGTCCAACACATGGGGACGATTGAAATCACCTTCGCAGGTAACCATACCCCTGAATGATTTAAGCGACGCATACAGAATCATAAAGAATTCTGAGAAATCCGGGATTCCTTATGGTCTAGGAAGAAGCTACGGAGATGTTTCACTTAATCCTGGTGGTCTAGTCTGGGCGACCAAGGAATTAGATAAATATGTCTCATTTAATGAAAGTACTGGTCTACTTTGTTGTGAATCCGGTGTTACCCTGCAAAGTATTCAAAGGTTGTTCGGAAAACAAGGATGGATCCTCCCTGTTTCTCCTGGAACTCAAATGGTCACAGTAGGTGGTGCGATAGCCAACGATGTCCACGGGAAAAACCATACCACTCAAGGTTCATTTGGTAATCACGTAAAAGAAATTGTCTTGATGAGAACAACGGGGGAAATAATAAAATGCGGCCCCACCGAAAACTCAGAATGGTTTACAGCGACAGTTGGCGGATTGGGATTAACAGGAGTTATTTTAACTGCAAAAATCCAACTTACGAAATTTACTAGTCCTTGGATGGACACAGAAACTTTACATTTTAATAATTTAGAGGAGTTTTTTTACATCCATGAAGCCTCAAAATCTGATTGGGAACACACAGTTTCATGGATTGATCCCACATCAAACAAAAATCGCGGATTCTTCATGAGGGGCAATCCTTCAGTTGTTCATAAACCCGAAAAAAATCTCCCTAGCACAAGATCCATAAGATTCTCACCTCCTTTTTCACTAGTAAACAAATACAGCTACCGCCCTCTGAACATCGCTTATTATTACAAACAAAAAATCGGACCCTCAAAAAAAACCACCCACTACGAATCATTTTTGTATCCATTAGACAACCTGCTAGGTTGGAATAAGTTGTATGGCCCCAATGGATTTTTTCAATACCAATGTCTGGTACCGTCAGAAGATGGAGTAAACACTCTAAAAACAATATTGAACTCTATCCGAACCTCAGGGGTCAGTTCATTTCTAAACGTGCTTAAGGTTTTTGGCCCTCAGTCTTCGTTAGGCATGCTGGGATTTCCCAAGCCTGGAATAACGATAGCCATAGACTTCCCTAATCAAGGCAAAAAAACGAATATGTTATTCAAGTCTCTAGATAAAATTGTCAGTGAGAGCGACGGCCGATTATATGCAGCAAAAGATGCCAGAATGCCTCCTGATATATTCAAGTCCGGATACCCAAGATTTGATGAATTCCTATCCTACAGAGACCCCGGAATAAGTTCAGGTTTCTCTCAAAGAATATTTGGTAACTAGAGTTAAGTGAAAAATACATGAACCATCATAAGGTAGTGATCATCGGGGCAACTTCAGCTATAGCAAAACATTGCGCAAAAATTTGGGTGAGTGACCCGAAAGTAGAACTTACTTTAGTCGGAAGAGACCTAGATAAATTAAACCAATTAGCTGCCGATCTGAAAATTAGGGGGTTAACAAACAAGGTTGATTCTATATCAGCAGATTTCTTGGACCCTCTGTCTATTAAAGAAACCGTAAGACTGATAACGTCCAAAAAAAAAGTAGACTTAGTCCTCATAGCGCAAGGAACTTTATCACCACAATCCAGATATCAAGAAGACTTACAGCTTTTAGAAAGCTCGATATCAATTAATGCCATATCTCCTATCCTATTTGCAGAGGAATTTGCAAATTCGTTTGAAAAAACGGGTACTGGTTCAATAGCTATTATTGGCTCAGTTGCTGGTGATAGAGCACGCAAATCGAACTATATCTATGGGTCAGGGAAAAACATGTTGGATTTCTTCTGCTCAGGACTCAGACATCGTTTTGCACAATCAAAAATAAAAATAATGCTAATTAAACCAGGACCTACAGCAACACCGATGACTGAAAGCCTCAATATGGATCCTCAGAAACTAGCAAAGGTTGAAGATGTAGCGAAAGGCATTGTCAACTCAATCGAAAAGGGCAAAAATTTGTCCTATGTGCCTGGTAAATGGAAAATAATCATGTTGGTAATTAGAAACATTCCAGACTTTATTTTTAAGAGACTTTCTATCTAATACACTTCATTTTCGATTCCCATAAAATTTCCGAAAATTATCACTGTTTTTTAATTGACTAATTGAAATTCATGATAGAAAATTCATGTGTTTTCACTCTCATTAGGTGAAAGCTTATAAGAAAAGATGAGATTTTAAGAGGTGAATTAATATATTTTTGCCCTTTTACATCAAAGTGGATCTCATTTAGTCATCTAGGAAAATAGATAAAAGGAGAAAAGGTTATGCAAGCAAGTGCACAGCACCGTGTCTTAGCAGATGCGATATTACCTGA
>CAZUHE010000052.1:0-5430 GCA_964620395.1 uncultured Dehalococcoidia bacterium | reverse complement strand
CTTCACGCAATTCTTCCTTGGTCCGGCAGTGAAGGAATTGTATGGTCTATGGCCAGTGGAGGATACATAGTAGGCTTTATATTTGCCTCGTATCTCATTGGTAAATTATCTGAAAGCGGCTGGGATAGAAAATCCAAAGTCATCCTTTCCATGTTCCTTGGTAACGTAGTGATCTATATAGTTGGTCTACCATGGCTCATGATTAATTTAAGTGCCTCCCTTGAGAACACCCTACTTTGGGGATTATGGCCATTCATTCCAGGCGACGCTTTGAAGTTGGTACTAGCTTCCATGGCACTACCTGGAGCATGGGCTCTCGTGGATAAAATTAAAAAATAACAAGAAAATAATTCCTAGATTACTAAAGGGTTGCCTCTATTTGGCAACCCTTTTTTTATTAAAAACGCCTAGTTCTAAAAGTTTCCATATTGGTTTAGAATGCAACAATAATCACCCACAGCTTGATTTATAGGATGTTCTACTCAGTAATATGTTTGATTCTCCTAACAATGTCTTGGATCCGTCAATCAAATCCTCTGTAATTGAGAATGTAAATGGGCTCAATATCCATTTTCTAGAATCTGGAAGCTCAAAGGGCAATGAAAAAGGTCTAATAGTTTTATTACATGGGTTCCCTGAACTCTCATTTAGTTGGCGCAAAGTTATGCCCATGCTTGCAAACAAGGGATATCATGTGGTTGCTCCTGACCAAAGAGGATTTGGTAAAACTACCGGTTGGGACGATTCATACACTAGCGACCTATCGAGCTACCATCATGTAAACCTTGTAAGAGACATGATTGGACTTGTGAAAGGTCTTGGATATGAGACGGTTGAGTCTATCATAGGGCATGATTCAGGCGCTGGAATAGCTGGGCTGTCTGCCCTAATCCGACCCGATATATACAAATCGGTTGTGATGATGAGTGCACCATTTGGAGGGGCACCTTCACTCCCTCCAACAGGACCTAAACCGCACGAATTTATTTCTCCTACAGACGAGATAAATTCGGAATTAGCAAAGCTAGTAAGACCTCGGAAACATTATCAACACTACTACAGAACACTCGAAGCAAATATAGACATGACTTCCTCAGCACAGGGAATACATTCGTTCCTCAGAGGTTACTATCACCACAAAAGTGCAGATTGGACACTCAACAACCCATATCCTTTAACCGAATGGTCTGCTGAAGAACTCGCCAAAATGCCTACATATTATGTAATGGATATAGACGACGATATGCCTACTACTGTAGCAAAAGAAATGCCAAGCCAAGATGCAATTGAAAAGTGCAAATGGTTAACGGAGCAAGAACTGTCTTTCTATGCTCAAGAATACTCAAGAACAGGTTTTCAAGGCGGATTAAACTGGTACAGATCTTCAAACAGTCATGAAAACAAACAGAAATTGGAATTGTTTTCCGGAATTAAGATCACTGTGCCGTCGTTATTTATCGCCGGTAAACAAGACTGGGGATCCTACCAAAGGCCCGGATCACTAGAGCTAATGGAAAAACATGCATGCTCCAATATGAAAGGTATTAAATTCGTCGACACTGCCGGCCACTGGGTACAACAAGAACAACCAGAGCAAACATTTAATTACATAGAATCATTTTTAACGAGCTATATTTAGTAAGTATGTATAACTGGAACGTAACTATCGTATCCAGAAAACACAAAGTGGGGCAAAGCTATGACAACACCCTCAACTGAAAATGATATCGAATTGCTGGCTCACCTTATGAGACGAGCAGGATTCGGGTCTACTTACAGTGAATTAAAGAAAATGTCTCAAAATTCCTATGAAAAAAACGTGAGTATTCTTGTTAACCCTAAAGAAACAGACTGGATGGGAGATTACCTCGTCAGAAGATTCGACCAGGAAGCTTCAGGAATGATCAACGCACCAGGTTCCGCCAGACGATGGATATATCGAATGATAACTTCGGATACACCTCTACGAGAAAAGATGACATTGTTCTGGCATGGCATATTTGCAACGGGAGTACCCAAAGTCATAAACGGAAGAGTTCTTTCTGATCAAATAGACATGATCCGATCTGTTGGGTTGAGTAGACTTGACGACATATTACTTCATCTCGCTAAAGATCCTGCGATGTTGGTCTGGTTGGATAACCAGGAAAATCACAAAGATGCAGTAAATGAAAACTGGGGCCGAGAACTACTCGAATTATTCTCTATGGGCGTTGGCAACTACAGTGAGGACGATGTAAAGCAATGCGCTAAGGCATTTACTGGTTGGACCATAGGAAATGCAGAATACATGATGGTAAGAGCCAAACGTGACTCAGACTGGCCCTACGGTCGAATAGCGTATCATTTCGAGTTTGATGAGGATGATCACGATATGGGTAAAAAGAAATTCCTGGGAACCCAGGGGGATTTGGACGGGGGCGACATCATACAACTAATCTGCAAAAAGGAAAGCACCGCAAGATTTATATCGAGGCAGATGTATCATTTCTTTGTCGAAGACGAAGTCCCAGTTCCTTCATGGAATGAAATCCCCCCAAAGGATCCTGAAGCCATAGAATTTCTCACAAGAATCTATTTCGAAAGTGATCACAGTATTTCTATAATGCTGACGGAACTTTTTAATTCTAATTTTTTCAAGTCAAAAATTAAAAGCCATACGAAAGTCAAAGGTCCAGCAGAATTTGCTGTTGGAGTCATGAAGTTGTCTGGAGAATTTGAAATACCAAGTCGAGACATGATCCCTATCTACCGCCAAATCGGCTGGATGGGTCAGGAATTGAATAATCCTCCAAGTGTTGAGGGCTGGCATGAGGGTACAGAATGGATTGATACCGGAGCTCTTATAGAGCGAGTGAATTTTGCCTCTGAAAGGATCGGCAGTCCTAAAAGCCATGGGATTACAAAGTTAGTGGGCGACATAGAAGCATATCTTGACGGGGACACTAACCCGTCCAAGTCTCTAGAAGCATGCCTTTTACATATGGGAATCGTTCATCTATCAGAAAAAACCCATAATGCTTTACTTGAATACATCAAATCTATAGAACCCGGTTCTAAAAGGCTAAGAGACTTGATAAGGATGATAGGTTCCACAAAAGAGTATCAATTATCATAAGCAAGAAACTGCATTCCCAAATATTATGAAGGCCAAAAGTAAACTAAAATATTTACTCTCTCTGGGTATAGTGGCCATGGAGGGACGAGGGTTTGAATACCCCAGTGATACTGAACTTGCGAGCGATGATCGTATATACGTTACGAATAAATCTAGGGACTACGGGGAAAGAGGGGTCCGAATAACAGTATTAAACAAACAAAGTGATTATTTCGGCACATTCGGACATTACGGATTCAATGACGGAAACTTAGTATCTCCAAGCGGTATAACTGAAGATCTGAATGGACTCTTGCATGTGACGGATGATTACACTCACTCTGTGACCACTTTCGCTAAGGATGGTAGTTTCATCAGGAAATGGGGAAATGAGGGGCAATCCAGTGGTGAGTTAAACGGACCTTCACGAATAACTACAAATAAGAAAGGTCAACTGTTAATTTCTGACACGAAAAATCACAGAATACAAATTTTTTCTGAAACTGGAGAATTTATAAGTGTATTTGGAAACTATGGTACGGAAGAAGGTAATTTCATTCTGCCGTGGGGTATAAATGTCAACAAGAAAGGGTGTATACAAATTGCTGACTGGGGTAACAGCAGGATCCAAGAATTCTCCCCTGAGGGCGAATATATGCGAAAGTATGATTGTTCAGACACTGAAGAAGGTTGTCTAAACCATCCGTCAGATGTCGCATCGGATGAAGACGGATATATTTATATAACTGACTGGGGTAACGAATGTCTAAAGGTGTTAAATCCCGAAGGTAATTTAGTTTACACATCTAGAGGAGAGTCCACACTGTCAAAGTGGGCTAGTGAATTCCTAGAAACAAATCTTGAAGAAAGTAAATCAAGACAAGAAGCGAACTTAGAAGATGAAAACATAATTTCGAAGTTCACTGATCCTCATTCTGTATCTGCTCACATTGAGAAATACTTTTGGTCTCCTGTCGCAGTCACTATAGGGCACGATGAGGATATTTACATTACAGAATCTAACAGACACCGAATTCAAATCTTTACCAAATAACCAATGAGTAGGATAAAATTAGTCATCTTAAGCCGTTCACACAATACAAGAAAAAAATCCTCTAGTTGAATCTCTTGGAATTCGTATCATGATAAATAGTAAAACACCTATTAACGAGTTGGCAGCCAAGGCAATAACAGGCGAACAACTAGACGCCACCGAATCCTATTCCTTGATAACAACCTCAGAGTCTGAGATTCAAGAAATTTGTACATCTGCTGCCCACCTAAGAGACATAGGTAAGGGGCGAATAGTGACGTTTTCCCCCAAGGTGTTTATTCCCTTAACAAGACTTTGCAGAGATTACTGTGGGTACTGTACCTTTCGCCTTGACCCGGACGAAACAGATACCATTTTCATGTCCCCATATGAAGTTCTGGAAGTGGCTAAAAAAGGCGAATCCCTAGGATGTACTGAAGCGTTGTTTACCCTAGGAGAGAGGCCAGAGCTCAGATTCCCAGAAGCGAAGGAATGGTTAAAAGAAAATGGTTATGAAACCACACTCGAATATCTTGCTGCCATGTGCAGATTGGTATTGGATCAAACCAATCTTTTCCCTCACGCAAACCCAGGCACAATGAGCAGACGTGAATTGGAATCATTGAAACCATATAATCCGTCTGCAGGACTAATGTTAGAAAGCACAAGTCATATCCTCTATCAGAAAGGGGGGCCTCATGAGTTCGCGCCCAGTAAACGCCCTGCAGCAAGACTGAAAACTATAGAGACAGCTGGACAATTAAAAGTACCTTTTACAACAGGGCTCCTGATAGGTATAGGCGAGACGGTACAGGACCGGGTAGATTCATTGCTTGCGATCAGAAAACTGCACCAGAAATACGGTCACATCCAAGAGGTTATAATCCAGAACTTTAGAGCAAAACCAAAAACACCCATGGAAAACATTCCTGATGCAGAGGATATAGATATGCTGTGGACAGTGGCTGTATCTCGAATCATATTGGGGCCGGACGTAAATATACAAGTACCACCAAA
Source organism: uncultured Dehalococcoidia bacterium (assembly GCA_964620395.1). Lineage (GTDB taxonomy): Bacteria > Chloroflexota > Dehalococcoidia > Lucifugimonadales > UBA826 > CAZUHE01. The sequence continues at coordinate 283 of CAZUHE010000052.1, read as the reverse complement.
CCTGAACTCTGATCACTACCAAATGTACCTCGACGCTGGTATAAACGACTGGGGAGGAGTATCTCCACTTACGATAGATTATGTGAATCCTGAAGCTCCATGGCCAACATTACAAAACCTAAAAACCAAAACCGAATCAGAAGGATTTGATTTGAGACCTCGACTGCCGATATATCCTGAGTATTTCATAGATAATGAAGAATATATTCCTAAATCTCTTAAAGAAAAGGTAGAATCTATGACAGATGATGAAGGTTACGTTAAAGGAGGACTCGCCAACTAT
>CAZUHE010000051.1:0-7998 GCA_964620395.1 uncultured Dehalococcoidia bacterium | reverse complement strand
GGGGCCCGTAGCTCAGTGGTTAGAGCGGTCGGCTCATAACCGATTGGCCGTAGGTTCGATCCCTACCGGGCCCACCAATGATAGTAATTCAGAGGTTTACCAAGTGAAATTACTTCTCACGTTAGTATTAATTATCTCAGTATCTATTTCTCTTAATGCGTTGCCCAGTGTTCCACTGGAAGCTCATGGTGATATGAAGCAAATTTACGAGGGTGAGGCCGGAACCCATATTCTCAAAGTAAGTGTGATACCTCATAAACCTATGGTTGGACACGTACACTTTTCTATAGAACCCACTTCAATGTCAACTGGGTTACCCATAGAACAAGCTTTAATAACTGTAACTGCAAGGAAGGGTGAAGAAGCTTTTGAATCAAGAGCCGTAAATTCTACTGTCTCCCCAACCATATATGACGCTAATTTGACATTTTACGAACAGGGTTCTTGGATGATGTCGGTAGAAATATCGACCATACCCGACAAGGAATATGAGTTGAAATTCCCTATGGAAGTCAGTGGTGACAGTATCGTTAACAACGGATCCGCTGGTTACTTTTTTGTGTTTGTTTTCTTAGTGCTAACGGTGGGAGTACTAGTTTTAACATTAAAATACAGGAAAAAAAATAGAGAGAGAAACTAATCTATATCTTGCACATTGACAGCAATGAATAACCCACCCTCTTCCCGATAATCCACTTTTACAAATTCGCCCGTGATCATGTGATATCTGAAATGCGTTGGAGTAAATTCTTTGATCTGATCTTCCACATAAAATCTTTTTGTAGATAAATCTTCAGACTCGAGCTCAAACCAATCAACTTCCAGAATGGATTTGGAATTTATCTCACTAACTAATCCTATTTCGGAACCATCAGCATGGCCGTCTTCTTGATTAAGACTGCAAGAAGTCATTATGAGAAGTAGTAATAAAAAAATATATATGTTCTCAGATTTCATAATTATTCAAATGTACAGCCGTTAATCGGGAAAACATCACCAATTGACAAAAAAATGAACTCAAAACCAATTGACCACCCGTTGAGTTAAATCTACTTTCTAATGATAGCGGAGGTCTTACATGAATATTATTCTTAGAGCGAGTCTTTTACTGGTTATTATTGCATCCGTCACCGTCGGAACAAAATCAGTATCTGCAATTGGGCCAGTGGATAAAACCCCACGAATTATGGTAATCACAGTTGACACCAAATCATTGGAAAAAGTAACAAACGGCCATAATCTAGTGAAATCGCTCTTAGGACTTACGGCATCGCTTCGACAAAGTGACAATATATACATGACTTCACTGTCTCATCCAAACCAAATTTTTGGGCCCCTCAATAAGAACGAAACTACGAACGAGTCATATACTAACTTCCTTCATCAAATAAGCCTTAATGACATGTCGGGAGTCGCACAAATACCTGAATCACTTACCGAAGTGTATACATTTTTAGGATCACAAAAAGCCCCAGCAGGTTCATCAATGTACCTGATAGCAGGGGGGAATACGACGTATTCTAACGAATACGCTGCTCGCGCATTAGACCCGATTTCACAGATGTTTGCTAAGAGTGAATGGACTATAACAAGTTTCAGTACTGCTGATTCCTCAGAAAAACTAAGGTCATCCCTGTCCAGAATCTCCTCTAATACCGGCTCCGCTTTATTTGATCTAACAGAAAGTGAAGATTTAAAATCCTTGGCTGACCGAATTATGACCTCTGATTCGCTGGGGACCCTAGTACCTTCCGGTGAAGGAAAATTAAATAAAGAAAGTATACTCACCGCCAACGTTGGGATAGCTCCTGGAACCCAGGACGCCACCATATTGTTTTTTAAGGACGAACCTTTCGGATCCATGCGACTTAAAAATCCTGAAGGTGTTGAAGCCTCTGCTGGCGATAGATCATTCTCTAACATTACAGAAACACCCTACACGGTGATATGGAAAATACGGGATCCAAAGCCAGGAAATTGGACAGTAGAAGTTAAAGGACTAAATGGCACTATATCTTCTTGGCATCATACAACGAACAAATACCGTCTCCACTTAAACATGAATGAAGTTATACCGATGGAGAAAACCTCTTCCCTCACAGCCTATGTTACAGATGGGGAATTGATGGTGACCTTGGGATCTGATGCCGTGATGAATGCGAAAATAACAAACCCTAATGGCAACGTAGTACTGTACGAACTAAATGATGAGGGTAAAATCGGGGACGTTGTATCTGGAGATGGGTATTTCTCTACGACAATACCTCGCCCCAGAGTAGAGGGTACCTATAATGTAGAACTAGAATTAGGATGGAAAGATGTCCCTAACAGGATCAGCGAGTCTACGCAATACGACGCGATACCTTTCCCTGCCCTGGATCTAAAACCATTGAATACGGAGCGTATTTACAAGGGGCAACAAACGAACATAGGAACCATCTATGTTCAAGTCAAAAATGACCCGTTTGCAATAATGCCGTCTTCCCTGGACGCGCAAATTGCCGAGGGAGACACATCAGGAATATTAGAAATAGTTCCACGCCAAATCATGGCGGATGGCAGGGCCTGGATGTACGACCTGTTGTACACAGCAAATCAGGATGGCCGAGTCGCAATGATCATAGGTATGAATCTTGAATATGCTGGAGTCGACCACGTTCACACTACAGAAAGCGTTGTACTTAATTCAATAACACTCCCGGTACCAGAACCTAAAGTTCTTGATGCTCCTAAAATAGCCCAGGCGCCTGTGAATGACAATGTCATAATAAATGAGTCACAAGGAATTCCCATAAGGATTATTGGAATTCCTATCGCATTTATTGCGTTATTCCTTGCATTTTTCATTTATCACAGGTCCCTAACAAGACCATTTGGAACTATCACAAGCGAACAGGGAGACACCTTAGTGGACTTCAGCCTAATGGATCGGTCATTTATTTCAAAAGTGTTCTCAGTAAATGTGGTTCATGGGGAGGAAACCGGATTACCTGAATTTGACGGTATAACATTTAAATTCAAAGGGAATACTGTTGAAATGCTTAGTGATCGAGTCGCACCTACCGTTCGATTGAACAATCATCCAATTATTGGTGCCGTAGAATTGCAAAATCAGTCCTGGATTGGATCGCACGGAAAACTATTCGGCTTCATGGAAAAAGCCCCGGGGCAACCAAGTTTTAACGAGGAATAACGGAGTTCGTGGACGAATCGAGGTGATCTTTATTATCTCTCTATGATACGGATAGTTTTAATGACATCGCCTGGAGATGAGGAGATGTTTGGATCACGTATGGATATGTTGTTTACGACGTCCATTCCTTTAGTTACTTTCCCAAAAACAGAGTGACACGACGTGCCTGGAACACTACAATTCTTCGGTGTTCCGTTCATGTCAAATCCATCCAAAAATCTGGTTTCCTTAAAAGTAATAAAAAACTGCGTACCATTTGTTCCTTTGCCGTTTATTACTGTTTTGTTAGCCATTGATATAACACCTTCACTGTCATGAAGTGCATCCGGGTGAAATTCATTTTCAAAATAATAACCCGCATTCCCAGGATTCCCATCCGTGGGATCACCTCCTTGGGCCATGAAGCCTTCTATCACGCGATGAAAAGTCACACCGTCATAATAGCCATCTTTCGATAGGAAAACGAAATTATTTACAGTAATAGGAGTTAGTTTTTCATAAAGATCTATTTCGAATTCGCCACCCTTATCCATCACAAAAACAGCAGAATAATCCTTTTTAGTGTCTATAATCATTTCAGGGACATCATCATACACTTGAGGAGTTGAAAGCACCTCTACTTCAGCTGTTGATGGCGCCACTGAAGTGCCTACCGATGATTCATCAGTACCATTGCCACTACAAGCCACCATCATCGGAACAGAAAGCATTGTAACAATCAAAAGTCGAAGGAAAATAAACACTCTACTAACTCCTGTCAGTGAACGGCCAAACTTAATCACTACGATCTAGTGTAAAAACTATGGCTCAGAAATTAATCTTTCAAAATGTCCAATATAGCCTTTAAGGCGATATAGTATCCGAATAATCCAAATCCTGTAATGACACCCTTACATGACTTGGCAATGTCGGAAGAGGCACCCCGACTAGCCGGATTAGAAATATGGACTTCTATTGTCGGATATTCAACCTGTGTGAGAGCCGCTACAAGCGCTGGATGCCCTGTTGAATAACCCGCTGGATTTATAATCGCAGCATCATATCCTTCCTCATGAGCAGAATAGAACTTGTTAATTACCTCACCTTCTATATTTGAATGAAATATATCCACGTCTATATGAAGTTTTTCACCATATTCTCTGATTTGATTACTGTAGTCTTCCATAGTATCCGGGCCAAATATTTCAATCTGAGATTTTCCTCTCATGTTGATCCCAGCACCATGTACCACGAGCACTTTCGTCATATTTATTTCTCCTAGTAAATCACTACAATTCAGTAACGGAAGTTTAGCACACAGCCATTTTTTGAATTATAAACCGCAATCTTTAAACAAAAATCATCCTTCAAGGACAGCCATACCGGCTGCTACTATGCTATCGGTATCCGTACCATATTCCTTGTAAAGATCAAACCTAGATCCGGATTGACCCCAATCATATACGCCCAGAGGAAAAATTCTGCTTTCAAGGGCTCCTCCAACCCACGCTAACGCATGCGGGTGAGCATCAGCTACTGTCACAACAGGCGCTCCTTGAATTGCACTTGGGAAAAGGTCCGATACTCCTTTGCTAATCTGACCCGAATCAAGCACCGATGCGTTAATTAAATTTCTATAATTCCTATAGAGTGGTCCTGGTCCTGTTACATTTATTACCACAGAATATATTCCTTCTTCCAACAATATCTCACTCGCCCTTATTGCCTCAGGAACCATCGCTCCACTCGCAACTATATTGATTACGTTTCTACTTGGTTTCAAGGCAACCGGGTCAGTATGATCCCGGATACAATAGGCGCCATTCAACACTTGTTTCCTCATCAATTCAAGTTCTTGATCATCGGTAGGCAGGGCCAGAATAAGTTGATCCACAGGCTTACTCGTAAGCCTGAGATAAGTACACCTACCTCTCTGACGAATTTGCTCTAAGGCAGAAAGCATAATCCACTCCAGTTCTTGTCCGAAACATGGTTCGTAAGAATCTACACCAGGCATTTCAATTCCAATAGAAGGAGTCATCATAGATTGATGTGCACCTCCTTCTGGAGCCAAACTGAGCCCTGAAGGAGTACCTACAACTATAAACTTTCCTCCGGAATAAACACTGTACACAAAAGCATCTAGGCCTCGTCTTATGAATGGATCATACAAGGTTCCTATGGGGAATAGCATTTCATTTTCCATCTCATATGAAAGTCCCAATTGCCCTAACATCATAAATAAATTATTTTCGGATATGCCTAGTTCAATGTGTTGTCCCATATCAGATTCTTCCCATCTTAACGCCCTTAAAACCGCTTCGTCGGGAAGGACTTCTTCTTCATCCAATCTCCACACCCCTACCCGGTTTATCCATCCTCCAAGATTAGTAGAACTCGCAACATCTGGACTAACTGTAACCATTCTTTCGGAAATACCGTCCAAATTTCGTGACATATCAGTAAGGACCAAACCAAAAATTTGTTGGGTTGACATATTTCCTGAATATGTTCTGCCAAAATCATTTGGGATCTGTCGTGAAGGTCGCCTTGCGGGTGTTTCCGATTTCCTTAATTTGTTACCTACTTGAAAGCATAGTTGACCTTCCGGGGTGTCCTGGGTGAGAGGAATCCACGTGCATCCCTCTTCTATTCCCAAAGTCTGTCTTAAAATTTCCATCTGATCTTCAGACAAAACCACCGAGTGGTTTTGCGGATCGCCAATTGATGGCAGCATAAACCCTTTCAACGTATACGCAAATATGACGTTGGGACCTAAAGTACTATCAGCGAGCCTGAAAGCCTCTCGTAATGTAGAAAAGTCGTGTCCCCCCAAATTATGAAATAATCTGTTCAATTGATTATCATCCCATTGATCAATCAAGGACGAAATCTCGTTGGGGAAATCACTATATTGGGGTAACCATTTTCTCAACATTGGGCTTCCCACTCTCAAAAGTCTTTGATACACCTGATTACTCATTTGATCGATTGCGATTCTCAGTAGTTCTCCGTTAGGTTGATCAAATGCTTCTTTTAGCAATTTGCCATATTTAGCTTCTACAACATTCCATCCGTTAGCTTCAAACATGTTTTTCCAGGCACCCACCCGTATACCAGGGATGATTCTATCGAGGCTTTGGCGATTTAAATCAACGACCCAAACTATATTTGAAGCCTGAGCCATGCCTGGTTCCGCAATAGACTCCCATATTGAGCCTTCATCTAATTCAGCATCCCCAACTATAGAAATATATCTTCCCTTAGGTGAAATACTGAACCCATGTGTTGATAAATATGACCTACCAATAGATGCGAAATTGGGTGCCACAGGTCCAAAACCCACTGAGCCAGTAGAAAAATCAACACCATCGGGATCTTTCGTACGACTGGGATAGGCCTGTAACCCTCGATATGCTCTTAATTCTGTTAAATAGTTTGAGTCTAAATTCCCAATCAAATATTGAATAGCATGAAATATAGGAGAAGCATGTGGTTTAACGGAAATTTTGTCCTCACTCTCCATAAATTCGAAATACAATGAGGTCAATATCGTAGCTATCGAAGCGCTGGAAGCTTGATGCCCCCCGACCTTTGTACCATCAGCATTTGGGCGAACATGATTGGCATGATGCACCATTTGCATTGACGTCCATAAAATTTGGCTTTGGACCTTCGACAGAAGGCGATCCTTTTCTGCATCGCTAAGACCGGACAAATCGGTTTGGGACATGAACAACCCCCTACACAACTTTGTGGCGTCAGGGCCTATGAACAGTGTTAAGCCCTTTCATCTATTAGCGAGAGTATACCAGTACACATTACAAAAATATGCGGCCAAAACAATCAATCTCCTTAAAACAATCTACGTGATCACGTTTTGATGTAAGGATTAATCCAGGATAAACCCTCCAAGGTTGTTGTGGCAGGTATATATTCACATCCAATCCAACCTTCATATCCAATTTCGTCAATAAATTGAAATAGAAAATCGTAGTTAATCTCTCCTGTTCCTGGTTCATGCCTCCCAGGGTTATCTGCAAGTTGCATGTGACTTATATCTTTCAAATTGGACTCAACCGTCCTTGCCAAATCACCTTCCATAATCTGCATATGATACATGTCATATTGGAGAGAAAGATTATCCGACCCAACGTCATTCAAGATTCCTTTAGCCTGTTCAGTATTATTCAGAAAAAAACCTGGCATATCTATGGTGTTTATACTTTCAATGATGAGCTTTACACCTTTATTTTTAAATATTGGTGCAGCATATCTCAGGTTATCTACAAAGGTCTTATATGCCTCTTCTTCACCAATATCTCCTGGCAAAATTCCAGCCAGGCAATTAACTTGGGGGCAACCTAGTGTAGACGCATATTCAACAGCAAGTTCCACGCCTTCCTGAAACTCGCCTACCCTATCAGGATGGCACGCTATACCTCTTTCCCCACTGTCCCAATCTCCAGCAGGTAAATTATGAAGAACCTGCACAAGTCCATTTTCACCTAGAAGATTGAGTAAATGATCCTTGCCATAATCATAGGGGAAAAGATATTCAACCCCTTTAAACCCAGATTCTGAGGCTTTGGAGAATCTATCCAAAAATTCAAACTCATTAAACATCATACTTAGATTTGCAGCTAACTTGACCATAATTAAAACTCCCAAATTACATTTATTTACAAATTGTATAGCCAACAAGTGTTACAGGGTAACCCAGTAATTAAGTCAAAACTCTAAATATGCTAGTATTTCTTATACATTTGGGGACGCGCGGATTCGACAGTGGATGTCACCGCGGGATTGCAGGTCGGGGCGCCTTC
>CAZUHE010000050.1:0-8186 GCA_964620395.1 uncultured Dehalococcoidia bacterium | reverse complement strand
CGAAAGGTTTAATACCCCCTTTCCCTAGGCCGAAGATTGGCAATTCGGTGGATTTTAGTTTCAGTGGTCTTAAGACAGCGGTGGTCCGACGGGCGGAAGAGGAAGGCTTTTATCCTCGGAAAAATAACCAAAATCCCACCAGGGTACAGGTTGAGGAATTTGCTGGAGCTTTTCAGAGTGCGGTGGTTGACTGTCTGGTTAGAAACGTTAATAGAGCGGTGGAAGAATGGGGAGCGAAGGGAATAATTTTAGGTGGTGGTGTAGCAGCTAACTCAGAACTGAGAGAGAGGATGCAATCGGAAGGGAAAGTCGGTGTGATAGCTCCGAGGCCCGGTCTTTGCACAGATAATGGTGCAATGATAGGGGCGGCGGCATATAGGCATTTTAGTGAAAGTATTTGCACGCAATGGGAATTGGATGTAATACCTAATTTATCGTTGTGACACTGCGATCATATTATCGCGGTATGAATATTCTCCCGTTGTGGTTGTCTTGAAACGATTTTTCTTGGGGTTCTGTCACGGTCTCTCTCAATAATTCCTCGGCAAATTTATGGCTGAAGGCCTTTCCGCAGGGAATCCTGATTTCACCATGGTGTGTGGTTATCACCAATTGATTGCCGGCAGATTGTTTGAAAAAATCAACGAAAAGGTAAATAGCCATGAGGACTAGGATGCCTGACCCTATCAATCTCAAGAATTGTGTGTCTAAGATGAAGTACATAGCAACTGACAGAAAAAGTGCGAGTATGCCCCATAAAAGAGCGGTAATGGATTCTCTTCTGTGCATTTCAGTGTGTATACCAGCAATGTGACTTGATTTGATGGCACCACACATCAAGGATTTCCCTTTGGTGAATTGGTATGTTATGGCATCATTTGTAGATCGCACGAATTCCACCTCGAAAGTTTCCTTATCGTCATAAAGGTGATAGGTGTTACCTGAGGTTCCCGTTTCTTTGACGTCGCTTTCAATCAAATGATTAAATTCCATTATTAAAATATAATGCATTGTAGCAAAGAGTACCCTTGTATTAGAACAAGAAAGATATATTTCTTAAGGAGAATTTAATTCTATAATGGAAAGACCTATTCCTAAGCCAATCGGCACAGCTTTACAAAATTTAGACACCCCTTCTCTATATCTAGAGGAAGAAATATTTGTCCATAATTGTAAAAGGTTTCTTGAAAAATTTTCGAAATATAATTTGGATTTACGTCCTGACGTGAGCCTTTATAGGTCGTCGGATTTAGCCCGTTTTCATATGTCACAATTCCCGAGGGTAAATAGTGTTTACACAAATACCATTTCAGAAGCTTCTATATTCGCAGGAATGGGATTAAAGGATATATTGGTTGGAATCCCTTTTCCGTTTGATGGAAGGTTGGATATTTTGGCTGATATTAGCCAAAAGGTAACTGTTACAATTCCCGTAGTTTCCAAGGGTAGCGTCGATTATCTCATTGCATTTTCGAAGGATAAAGGTTTTTGTCCCAGGGTCACGATACCACTTGTCACCGATTCAACATCTTTGGGTCTATATGATTATGAACAAGCTCGAGACCTGGCTGTTTATGTGCAAAATACCAATGGGGTTGAATTAAATGGATTTACCTTGGGTATGGCGGAGAACTTGGAGGACGAGGTGGTCCAAAGAGTCCTAGGCGATGTTAACAATATCCTTCTTGGCTTGTCTCATAAGGGAACACCCGGTCTAAAAGTCAGCATTATTACATCAGATTTTGGTGTTATGGAGGGCTTGAATTTCGCAGCACATACTGAAGTCATCGATAGCTCAGCCATCTTTGAGAGTATTGATCTCCAAGATCCTCCTGTTGGTGTCATAAGTTCTGTTATGAGTCATCCTCAATCAGATATGGTCTACCTTGACTGTGGACAGAAATCGATTTCTATAGATCGGGGAATGCCGCAGCCTATAGGATTGTCAACTTCCTATGTTTCCCAAATGAGTGCTGAACATGGATACTTGAAAGTTGATGATGAAAACTGGTTACCGAAATTGGGAGAAAGGGTGAAACTTAATCCCTCCGACGTTAGCGATACATTCAATTTATATGATTATCTCAATGTTATATCCGGTGGGCTTCTTAAGACGATTTATCAAATAGATGCAAGAGGTTGCTATGTGTAAATGGGGTATATGGTCATGAAATACACGAGAATACAAATCGGCGATTCTATTAACGATATTCCGAGTCCGACTCTGTTGATTGATATGGATGCTTTGGAAAATAATTACGAAGTTGTGGCCCGGGAGTATCGGGCATCGAACTGCAAAATGCGCCAACATGCCAAGAATATTAAGTCTCCTCAGGTCCTGAAAATGCAGATGGAAGCAGGGGGCACTGTAGGTGGAGTGTGCACGGCCAAAGTGTCCGAGGCCGAAGTTATGTTCGAGTCTGGAATCAATGACATTTTGATAACAAGTGAAATTGTCGATGTTTCAAAAATGGAACGGATGGTTAAACTTTCTTTGAATTGTGATTTAAAAGTCGTCGTCGACAATGTCCACAGCTTGAAAGAGCTTGGAACTATAGCCTCTAATTTTGGCGCAACGGTTGGAGTTCTTATTGAGGTAGACACTTCCATGAATCGTGCTGGTGTCCGTTCAGTTGAAGAGGGGGTGCAATTGGCTAAATTGGCCGAAACTTTAAGCGGAATCACTTTCAAAGGTGTCATGAGCCATCAGAGCATTAACGGCTGGCCTGATCGGTCCACCCGTTTTGAGGAAGGAAAGGAATTTATCGGTATGTGTCTTGATGTCAAAAAAGGAATAGAGGATGCAGGTATTAAGGTTGAAATAGTGTCTTCAGGGGAAACTTATACCTATGATTTAGCTTCTTCAATGCCCGAGGTTACGGAGGTCGAGGGTGGAACTTACGCCTTAATGAGCACCACAGCAGGATATATGGATGAATTTAAATACGCCGCAAAAATTTTAACTAGGGTTGTAGATGTAAGAGATGATTTAATCTTCCTAGATGTGGGCATCAAGGCTTTGGCTGCTCCAAATGGCGTTAGGCCGCAAATAGATGGCTACCCCGATATAAAATTTGAAAGATTGGATGATACTTACAGCGTTTTCAAAAGACCCAATAATTTTGTGACGGATATTGGGCAACAGTTTAAATTGTTGAGTGGTCAACAAGATATATTGGTGAATCGGTGGGATCAATTTGTAGCGATCAGAGATGATGTCGTTGTAGCTGTTTGGCCTATTGAAGCCCGAGGTTGTCATCACTAGTGGCTGCCAAATGACGCTTTCAAAGTGGTTTTTCGCGCATTGGTATGAGACCCTCAATTCGGTTGTAGAACCAAAGGTCGTGCCTCACAGAAAAGATACTGCGGGTAAATGCACGGGTGAAATTCTTGAATTAGGCGCCGGAGGAGGTTTAAATCTTCCTTATTTTGATCAAAATTCACCACTTACACTTGTTGAGCCAGACAAATATATGAGAGCTAAACTTGGAAAACGGATCTCGGGGCTTTCAAATGCGAGGATTTTGGCAGACAGTGGAGAATCCTTAAGTTTGCCAAACAACAGTTTTGATTCAGCGGTGTCGACTCTGGTTTTATGCATGGTGGATGATCCAGAGAAGGTCGTTTCTGAAATACACAGGGTCCTGAGGCCGGGTGGAAGGTATTTCTTTTATGAACATGTGTTGGGGGATTCTAGGGCTGGTAGAAGATTTCAACATGTTTTGAATCCCATATGGAAGTGTTTGACAACAGGTTGTAATTTGGACAGGGATATCATGAAAGTAATTGCATTGCAGGGATTTCGGCACGTGTCGGGTTCCAAATTTCCAATGCGTATAGGTTTGTTTCCTCCCATACCAAACATAGTTGGCTGGTGCGTAAAATGAAGGAAATTGACTACAGGGATTACGGATTCCTTGATACGACGGGCGAATTGGTGGAAAGAAAACCAGATTACGTTAGAGTTTCTTCATCGGCTGTTATTATCGATGAGGATAAAAGAATTTTATTGCAGAAACGTTCGGACAATAAACATTGGGGACTTCCCGGTGGAGGGATCGAGCCGGGCGAAACCCCTGAGGTTTGTGTCCAGCGTGAGGTGTATGAAGAAACTGGATTACATGTGGAAATAACGTGCCCAGTTGCGACATACACGGACATGAAGGATTTTACGATAATGAGGTATCCAAATGGAGACCTTGTTCAATATATAAATTTCCTTTTTTTCTGTACTCGTAAGGCAGGGAACCTTAGACTTTCCGTTGAAACTATCGACTTAAGATATTTTCCAAAGGAACATTTTCCCAGTGAAACAATGTTGTCTACTCCTTTGAGAGTCCAAGCAGCCGTGGATCACATTCAGCGACATGGTTGCGTCAAATGAAGTTGGTTAAGGTATGTGGGTCATAAAATGAATTATAGTTGGATGAATGACGGTGATCTCAGTGGCAAAAGTGATAGGGATTACCTTGGAGAATTAGTTCAATCCCTGACTCAAGATCTTCATGCTGATCCAAACTGTGTGGAATTGTTATTCAAAAGGGGTAACGCATATCTGGATTCAGGACTTTATGAGGAAGCGATACTGGATTACACAACAATCCTCCGAAGGGAAATAACGGACCCTAGGGTTTGGAACAATAGAGGTATTTGCAACAGAATTATAGGTGATGCTGACGAGGCCATATCAGATTTTGGTAAAGCTATATCATTGGATGAACAATACAGGGACGCCTACAACAATCTAGGCATGGTTCTAAGTGATCTTGGTAATTATGATGATGCGGTACAGAACTTCACCAAGGCCATTGAAATTGATGATACATATGTTTATGCCTATAACAATCGAGCCATGGGGTTGTGGGCATTAGGGAAAAAGACTGAGGCTTTTTCGGATTATGAGACGGTTAAAGATTTGTTTAATTGAAACCGATATCCTGACAATTGCAAAGTTAGCATTAACGCTAATAGGTGGCCGTCTAAATTGGGAAATTGCCGGATTTTATAAAAACCCCTTGTGCCGCGGCTGCCTCTAATGTTGGAATAGGATCAATTACAAGAGGTCCATCCAGTGACAGTTCCACTTCAACAGTCTCTCCTTGCTGAAGTGGCATTGACCTTTCGCCGTCGAATGCAATGGTGCATGGGGAATGGTCAATAGTGTATTTGGAATATGGGTCAATTATTTCGAACTGTGAGATCGAAACCTCCGTGAGATTACCGGGCGTCACGGGAGCCAACACTTTCAAATTTTTGTCAGTTCCTTCAAAGTTTAAATGGAGGCCATTCGGGTGAGTTCGTGAAATTGGATGGAGCATGCCTCCTATGGCAGATAGCCCGATGCTTGTTGGGTTCGCCATCGCGAGATACAACTCCATCACTGAACTCATGTCCCATATAGCCCTTGCACCCACAAACCGTTCAGAGGAAACTGCCAGGTCTACCAAGGCTAAATCGGGTTGTACATTTTTACCGTGAACTTTAAGCAATTTGGTTCTGGGTGCATAAGTGTCAGAATCCACAAGATTCATAGCCACACAACCTGTAGCTATGCCCGCTAGAGTTCCCTCAATCATGAAAGGAAAAACGTTATTGGTTCCGGTAGAAATTGGCATGAGTGGAATTTGATTGGTTCCCTTGGTAATAGCGCGATTCGTTCCATCTCCACCCAAAGACACAATTGCCTTTACTCCAGTTTCCTCCATCATGGAAGCCGCCCGGGTCGTATCTATTTCTGCGTTGAATATTGGCATATCAAGGAATGAAAATTCTATGTCAGTTTGAAGATCATCAATGGACGCCCTCGCGAGGTTTGACTGATCGGGCATGAGGATGACCTTGTCAACGCCCATTGATCCCAAGCCGACTAACACCCTTCGGACTATATTGATTTTCTCTTGATTCGAGATAAATCTACTTTGGGATATGAGTCTGCGTATATCCTTCCCCGCTGCCGGGTTTGCTATTATTCCAACTGTTGACAACGCATCGCCTCGTATACAAATTTCTCAAATTATAACAATTACAATTAATGTGATAATGGGATTTGTATAATACAGAATATTTATTTGAGCCATATAGAAGGTTTTTCCATGGATCGGAGCAAATATAAAAAGATGCGCCAAATATCCGATGGACTGCTGGATGTTTATGGTCCTATCGAATGGATAACACGTAGAAAGGCCATTGATGAGCTTGTATATACAATCCTGTCTCAACATACATCAGATGTGAATTCAGAACGGGCATTTGCAAACTTGATGAGCGAGTTCGGTGATTTTGATTCAGTAGCTGATGCAGATGAAAAAGAAATAGAGATAACCATAAGAAGTGGAGGATTGTCAAAAAGTAAGGCGCCACGCATAAAAAAAGTCCTTAACGAGATAAGAGCGGAGGTTGGTTCCTTTGATCTTTCGTTCTTGTCCGAAATGCCCATGCAGAATGCCAAGGAATGGTTGATGAAATTTAATGGGATAGGACCAAAGACTGCCGCGATTATTCTATGCTTTTCTTTTCAAATGCCTGCTATGCCGGTGGATACTCATATATTCAGAGTTTCAAAGAGGCTTGGTTTAATAGGAAAAAAAATAACAGCTGAAAAGGCGCACGACTTACTTGAGCGCGTGGTTCCTTCTGCGGAGGTATTCCAATTTCATATGTTTTTGATACGGCATGGAAGAGATACGTGCAAGGCCCGGAGACCATCTTGTGATGTTTGTGTCTTGTCTCATATATGCCCCTCCTTTGGTCGAATATAAACTTTGCCGAGTATAATAACGGCCTAATATATTTGTAGAGGTTGATGACATGAAAGTTGGAATAATAAATGTGACTGGATATGCCGGTTCGGATTTAGCCAGGATTCTCGCTAATCATCCGGAGGTTGAGATTTGTAGTGTTACGGGTCGCAGCGGTGCTGGCCGACCATTAGGCAGTGTGTTCCCACACCTTTCTTCTTTGGACTTGGAAATCACAAGAGAACTGGAAGGAAGTTTAGACTTTGTCTTTTCAGCCCTTCCCCATGCAGCCAGCGCGGAGGCTCTTTCCGAGATAGTAGCCTCAGGTATTAAATGTGTGGACATCAGTGCTGATTTTCGTCTCCATGATAAAGACGTGTACGCTAAATGGTATGAATTAGAACATCCTAATCCTGAATTGTTGGAGGATAGTGTGTATGGTTTGCCTGAACTGCATAGACCAGATATAGGCAACGGGAAATTAACAGCTAATCCAGGTTGTTATCCGACTGCGTCAATATTGGGTTTAGCACCAGCCTTGAAGGAAGGTATCATCGATCATTCGGTTATCGTAGATGCCAAATCTGGTGTCTCTGGGGCGGGCCGGGGACTTTCTATTAAGACTCATTATTCTGAAGTGAATGAGAGTGTTACTGCATATGGATTAGATGGCCACAGGCACCATCCCGAGATTTCACAGGAATTAGATGCCCTAGCGGATGCCCATGTTGAACTGACCTTTGTTCCGCACTTAATACCTATGACCAGAGGAATCCTCGCTACCTCCTATGCGAAACTTTCCACCGATTTTGATTCCTCAAACGACAATTTACAATCAACCGTTCAAGAGCTTTATAGGGAATTTTACCGGAATGAGCCTTTTACCCGAGTTGTTGATAGTTCTCCAGCGACAAAACAGACTTTAGGTAACAATGATTGTTTAGTTTTTCCAACAGTCAACACGGAAAATATGATGTTGACGGTCGTAAGTTGTATAGATAATCTGGTCAAAGGTGCTGCGGGCCAAGCTGTCCACAACATGAATCTTATGTGTGATATCCCTGAAACTTCCGGATTGGAGCAATTAGCTGTGTATCCATAAGTGTATTTGGTATCGCTGCATATTATGGTTGCTCTAATTCCTTTATGGAATTAAAATTGATTCTTCCGTTGTTGTCTGGATTGACATGAATAGGCCCCATCGTCTAGTGGTCAAGGACACCGCCCTTTCAAGGCGGAGATCGCGGGTTCGAATCCCGCTGGGGTCACCAACATATACGTGATTTCTAGGCACAAAAAAAGGCCCCCGGGTTGTCCCGAGGGCCGTTGTACCCCCAATTGTACCCCCAATTGTTTTTAAACTTGTTTTACGAGGTCGGTATTTTAAGGACTCGTTTTTCTATTCCACCCATATCTAATTATTAGAGCGAAAAGCATAAACAACCCTAA